>NZ_JADYXJ010000032.1:0-50096 GCF_015864365.1 Pseudoalteromonas sp. SWXJ133 | reverse complement strand
ACTGTTGCAGTGGGTCAAAGCCAAATACATAACTTACGGTGTACGTTTTTTTTGTACCTTGCTCGGTCAAATCAATTAAAAAGGCCTCTTTTTCTTTATAAAACACGGCTTTTTGAGAAAAATGGGTCGCGGTTATATTATTAAAATCACCAAGCACGGTATCTTTATTGGCTAAAGCCATTGAGTTTGCATGGTCTGACTGTTTCCAATCATGGGTTTGTTGTTGATGACAAGACTGGCACTCATCATTTGCAATCGCTGAAAAACAGCTGCATAAAAAAAGAACAACAAAAAGGCTGTTTTTTATATTTATCATTTTAGAATCCACCTTTAATAGCACACCAATGCATACTTAAAATTAAATAACAGGCCGCAGCTAAGCACACAGTAAATAGGCTTTGCCTTTAAACTGACAATGTTATTAGGCTTAAGTAATAGTGAGAAATTGAAAAATTAATTTCAAAATATCATACATCATATGTTTGCAATATTGTTATGTTTTGTTTAGTGTAGCGATATTGTGATTTATAAACGCATTATTTACAACTCAACCATTAAATTAACTATCCGTAATAGTCTAATATAACCAATATGTTAGCTATGGTGTAATTAATATTTTTAGCTATGTGCTTAACTATTATATTAAATAGGAAACTGTGATGAATAAGCTACTTGTTCTTCTTTCTGTATGTTTAGGCTTTTGCGTTAGTGCTAATGCAATGGCAAAAGCACAAACAGAAAAACCTAATATTGTTTTAATTTTTGCTGATGACGCAGGTTTTGGTGATTTTGGCTTTCAAGGTAGTACGCAGCTTAAAACACCTAATTTAGATAAACTTGCCCAAAGCGGTGTTCGTTTTACTCAAGGTTACGTAAGTGATTCGACTTGCGGTCCTTCACGTGCAGGTTTAATGACGGGTAAGTACCAGCAACGTTTTGGTTACGAAGAAATTAACGTACCAGGTTTTATGAGCGATAACTCAGCACTTAAAGGTGCAGATATGGGCTTGCCATTAGATCAAAAAACAATGGGCGATTATCTTAAAGAGCAGGGCTATAAAACAGCAGTATTTGGTAAGTGGCATTTAGGTGACGCCGACAGGTTTCATCCTTTAAAACGTGGTTTTGATACTTTTTTAGGGTTTAGAGGTGGCGACAGAAGCTACTTTAACTATTCAGAACAAGAAATGAAAAATGGAAACAAACATTTTTTTGATAAAAAATTAGAACGCGACTTTGGTAATTACGAAGAGCCAAAAGAGTACTTAACCGACGAGTTAGGTAAAGAAGCCGCTAAATACATTGAACAAAACAAAGATGAACCCTTTTTTATCTACCTAGCTTTTAACGCGGTACACACTCCGCTTGAATCAGATCCTAAAGATTTAGCTAAGTTTCCAAACTTAACGGGTAAACGTAAAGAGCTTGCTGCAATGACCCTAGGGTTAGACAGAGCCAGTGGTTATGTACTTGATAAACTTAAAGAGCTAGGCTTAGATGACAATACTATTGTGGTTTTTTCAAACGACAACGGTGGCCCATCTGATAAAAACGCCTCAAATAATGCACCACTTGCAGGGACTAAATCAAACCAGTTAGAAGGGGGCATTCGTGTACCATTCTTAATTAGTTGGCCAAAATATATTAAACCAGGTTCGACTTACGACTACCCAGTAAGCACACTAGATTTACTGCCTACTTTTTACAGTGCCGCACAAGGTAAGGCGTTAGGTAATGATATTGATGGCGTTGATTTACTCCCTTATATTCAAGGTAAAAACACAGCACGCCCACATAAAGTGATGTACTGGAAAAAAGAAAACAGAGCTGTAATACGCGATAACGATTGGAAACTTATTCGTTACCCAGACAGACCTGCAGAGCTATACGACCTAAGCACAGACATTAGTGAACAAACAGATTTAGCAGCAAAAAATCCTGAACGTGTTAAAACTATGTTTAAATCATTGTTTGAATGGGAATTAACGTTAGAGCGTCCGCGCTGGTTATTAAAAAGAAAATACGAAAAATACGATATAGACCGCATGGATAAATACCGTTTACCAGCAACTCAACCTTAATAACGCATAGGTAATAATAATGAAAATAGAATCTGTTGAAGCGCTTTTAGGCTGCGTAGGGAAACGTAATCAGCTATTAGTAAAAGTAGTAACCGAATGTGGCATAGTTGGCTGGGGCGAATCGGGCTTATCAAATCGAGAGCAAGCAGTTATTGGCGCGATACATCACTTTGCTGGATTTTTGAAAGGGCAAGATCCGCGTAAAATTGGCCGTATTTGGCAAGAGCTATACCGCAGCCATTATTTTGAAGGGGGCCGTGTAATTACGGCTGCTATTTCAGCCATTGATATTGCTCTTTATGATATTTTAGGTAAGTCACTACAAGTGCCTGTTTATCAGTTGTTAGGGGGCAAACAACGCGAGCACATAGCGTGCTTTGCGTGTTGTTATACAGAGGCCGATCCGGATAAATTTGACGATTTAGTTAAAGAAGCAAAAGCACTTATAGCGCTAGGTTGGACAACAATAAGAGTGATACCGAGTCGTTTTGACGACCCTGTGTTTTTTGAACCACAAGAATCTATAACGCGCACAGCGCGTTGCTTAAATGAGCTGCGTAAAGTACTCGGGCCTGATATTACACTCGGTATTGATTACCACCACAGATTAAGCGTGGCTGAGGCAGCTTCGTTTTGCCAACGTTTAAAGCCCGATACACTTGATTTTATTGAAGAACCGATTCGTCATGAATCTCCTGATGCGTATAAAACGCTGCGTACTTTAACGCATATTCCTTTTGCTATTGGTGAAGAGTTTAGTTCTAAATGGGCAGCTAAGCCTTATATAGAACAAGGGCTTACTCAATATTTACGTGTAGATGTGTGTAACATTGGTGGCTTAACAGAAGCAATGAAAGTGGCTGGTTGGGCTGAGGCACATTATATCGATGTTATGCCACATAACCCGCTTGGCCCTGTGTGTACAGCAGCCACAAATCACTTTGCAGCAGCGCTACCAAATTTAGGCTTAATGGAAACGCACCAAGGCCCGTTTAGTGAGTTTGGCGCCCATGATCCACTTCTTTTTCCTAAGCAGCATGTGTTAACAGGCAATAAGTTTACTATCCCTGAAGTACCTGGTTTAGGTGTTGAAGTGAATGAAGCCGCGTTTAGATTGGCAACCCCTGTAGAAACCGAAGCACCGCATTTATCAAAGCGTGATGGTTCACATACTAACTGGTAACTAGTTTAGAGAATTAAATGAATACACTTACAGCGACTGTTTTTGACAGCACACTAAATTTTGTAGGCGAGGGGCCTTTGTGGCACCCGATCACACAAACGCTTTATTGGGTTGATTTTCCAAACCATATTTTGCACAGCAAAAAAGGCGACCATAAAGTTGAGCAACGCTTAGATGATATGGTTACCGCTCTGGCTTGGGTAAACAATGAAACCTTATTACTAGCAAGTGATAAAGGCCTAAATACCTATAATACCAGCACGCATAAGCAAACTTTTTTGTGCAGCGTTGAAGCAGATAAACCTGACAACCGCAGTAACGATGGGCGTGCCGATCCGTGGGGTGGGTTTTGGATAAGCACAATGCACGGCGATGCTCACGAAAACGAAGGGGCAATATATCGTTTTCACAACGGCGTACTTACTCAAGTTGTTAGTGATTTAACCATACCCAATGGTATTTGTTTTGATAAGTCGCGTGCTAGAGCTTATTACGCAGATTCAAAAACGCAAAAAATTTACCGATTTGACGTCGACTCACTTACGGGTACGCCAATAGGAGAAAGTGTGTTGTTTTTTGACTATTCGAGCTCAGCTGTATCACCTGATGGCGCTGTAATTGATAGCGAAGGCAACATGTGGATTGCACTTTGGGATGGCGCACGTGTAGATTGCATATCGCCCGAAGCTAAGGTAATTCAAAGCTTAGCGACTCAAACACCTCGCCCTACATGCCCAGCGTTTGGCGACGATGGTACAACACTTTACGTAACGTCAGCACAATGTGGCCTAGAAGATACCCCATTTAATGCTATACCTCACGGCGCTACGCTTGCATTTAAAAATGCGGTAAAAGGTGTATTTGAGCCTTGCGTTAAAATAGACGGCTTTTAATTTTACGTATTCACTTTAAATATTAATTTTGTGTTTTTTCCTCTTACATTAATTAGATGTGAGAGGAAAAACACATTGCACATATAAACATCATATGTTTATATTGTTTTTACTAATTCTATCAATGTTATTCTTTTATATGTTGTAGAGCACTCATTACCAACACAGTAAAAGTATAAAAATAAAACTAAGGGTAATACATTGAAAGACACACACACACAATCAACAAAAGCAATTAAGTACTCCCTCATTGCAGCATTTGGCGGATTTGTATTTGGCCTAGACGCGGCCAATATATCGGGGGCGTTACGCTATGTTAGTTCGCAGTTTGAGCTAACCAGTTTACAAACAGGTAATGTAGTGGGTTGCGCCATTGTTGGCGTAATCATCGCACTATTTTTTACAGGTACTTTATGCCAAAAATTTGGTCGTAAAAAGGTACTTATTGGCATTGCTTTAACATATTCACTCTCTACGGTTATTTCTGCTTTTGCGGTAAGTTACCCCATGCTGGTTGTTGGACGCTTTATAGGAGGGGTCGCATTTGCCTCTATAACTGTCTCAGCTATGTATATTGGTGAAATTGCACCCGCTAATAAACGCGGCCAATTTGTATCAGTTAATCAGTTGCTTATAACGTTAGGTAGTTTATTTGCGTTTGTTGTTAATTACTTTTTTGTTAAAAACATGGGCTCAATTGAATGGTTAAATGAAGCCAATATTTGGCGTTATATGCTTGGCTTTGAAATTGTGCCTAATATTATTTGGTTTTCGTTATTAATGACGATTCCTGAATCGCCGCGCTGGTTAATGAGCAAAAAACGTGATGAAGAAGCACGCGCTGTATTCAAAGGTATGGGGATCAATAACGCCGATACCGAAGTAGTACTTAATGATATTAAAGCAACCATTCAAGAAGATTCAAAAAACAGTGCACTAGAGCAACTTAAAGTATTGTTTAGTAAGCCTATGCGTTTTGTTGTGCTACTTGCTGTATGTTACGCGGTAGTGCAGGGCGCAACCGGCATGAACGCCGTATTGTTTTATGCACCTACCGTGTTTGAACAAATAGGTATGAGCGTCGAAAACTCTTTTTTACAAACAATAGTACTTGGTGCGGTATCTGTATTATTTACATTGGTCGCCATATTCTTTGTTGAAAAACTTGGCAGAAGAACATTAACTATTACCGGTTTACTGCTTATTGCTGTTGCGCATGTATCAATTTGGTATGGTTTTGAAAATGCCACGTACTCACTCAACAGTGAAGCAATAACCAAAGTTGCAGAGCAAAAAGTAGATATTACAAAGCTGCACGTTTTCGAAAATAAAATATACAGCACTGATGTTGCGCTAAAAGCAGATCTAGCCACTATTTACAGTAAAAAAGAGCTACCAGTTGTTACCGGTGCAATTATTAATGCTTCTATAAATATTAGTCCTGCGTATGTTTTATTTGGATTATTCGCATTTTTAGCCGCCTTTAATATGTCGATAGGGCCAATAATGTGGGTGATATTCTCGGAGATATTTTCAAGCCGAGTACGCAGTGTTGCGCTACCCTTTGCCGCCTTAGTACAGAGTATTTCTAGCTGGAGTATTCAGCAGTTTTTCCCTTGGCAATTAGAGAACATGGGCGCAGCAAATACGTTTTTATATTACGGAGGCGTCGCTATTGTAGGCTGCATTGTTATGGCATTCATACTTCCCGAAACTAAGGGCAAGTCTATTGAGGCCATTGAACGCGATTTGGTCCCTGGGCTCAATAAATAAGGAATATAACTATGTCATCACGATTATTAAACGAAGTTGCTATTGTCACTGGCGCAGCCGATGGAATTGGAAAAACAGTAGCACGCGTATTTTGTGAGCAAGGCGCTAAAGTGTGTGTTGCTGATATAAATAAAGAAATGGGTGAAAGTGTTGTAGCAGAGCTAAAAAGCAAAGGGTTTGATGCTATTTTTGCTCATACCGATATTAGCGACGAAACGGCTATAAAAAACATGGTTGAAAAAGTAGTTAATGAGCTCGGCAAGCCCAGTATTTTAGTTAATAACGCGGCTTTAATTAGCCCCGGGCGAAACGTAGATGACGTTACGCCACAAATGTGGCGTGATAGCTTTGCGGTTAATGTTGAAGGTATGTGGCAGTGTGCTGTAGCCGTACTTGAGCATATGAAAGAGTTAGGCCGTGGCAGTATTATAAATGTAGGTTCTGTACATTCTTATAAAATTGTACCGGGGTATTTTCCGTATGCGGTAACTAAACATGCGGTTATAGGGTTAACTAAAAACTTAGCCGTTGAATACGCAAAGCACAACATACGAGTAAACGCATTGTGCCCAGGCATGATAGAAACACCTATGGCGTTTAAGTCGTGGGAGCAAACAGACGATCCGCAAGCTTCACGCAAAGCAATGGGCGATGTACATCCTCTAAAACGAAATGGAACAACTGAAGAAATTGCTTACCCAGCCGTGTTTTTAGCCAGTTCAGATTCGAGTTTTATGACAGGGCAAAGCTTAATCATTGATGGTGGCCGTTCTGTAATTTATCACGATTAAAGTGCTTAACTTAACACACTGTAAGGCTCATGGTTTTGAGGCTATTTTGCTAAAAAATAGTGAGCTTGCTATTACAGTTATTCCTCAGTTGGGTGCAAAAGTCATCTCTATTGTAAGCTTAAAACACAATAGAGAGTGGCTTGCTCACGATAAACAAATCACTTTAAAACCTGCAAAAAATAATGACTTTTCTGAGCATGATAGCGGTGGTTGGGATGAATGTTTTCCGGGTATTTCTCCTCAGCTGTACGAACATATCCCCAATAAAACACATTTTTCACATGATCATGGTGAGTTGTGGTGCCAAGCATGGCAAATAACTAATACCCATATTAGCGATGAAGAGATAATACTTAGCTTACAAGCTGAGGTTTTTGACTCTACTTTTACATTTATAAGAACGTTTACCTTAAAAAAACACAGTAAGCGGCTGCTTGTTGATTACCACGTAAAAAATAACACAACTCACAATCTCCCTTTTGTTTGGTCAGCGCATCCTATTTTTGCCATAAAACCAGAGATGCGTATTTTAATAAATAACAAACATATGGAGTTTAAAGTTGATGAAGGGCTAAGTCATTTTTATAACGTTAATAGTGCCTTTATTAACTGGAGTGAGTGCTCAACTAAAGTCCCGCCGCTAAATAAAGTTATGCCCTATAACAGTGGTTTTGCAAGTAAGGTTTTTAGCAAACACTTAAATACGGGCACTCATAAAGATCAAAGTATAATTGTAAAACTGGTTGATGATAAAGCTCAGCAAAGCTGCGGGTTTGAATTTTCATCAACAAACATAAGTCACTTAGGGCTTTGGTTTAATTACAACGGTTGGTCTGCCAATGAGCAGCTACCCCCTTTTGTACTTGGGATAGAACCTTGTATAGGCAATAGCGATTCTTTACACAAAGCCATGGCGAGTGAAGAGGAGGGCTTAATTAAAGGCAATGCTCATAAATCTTGGCATATGAGTTTTTTTGTTAACTAAATGTATTTTGTGTTTGCTCAATCAAACATCATATGTTTAAATAGTTATTATGTATTAAGGCCTGTGTGTCTTACTTTAGTCATTTAGCCCTTAGGGTGTTGTAGATAATAATGGAGCGACAGAATGCTTTCTAAACAACTGTATATTGGTGGAAAATTAATAACGAGTGACGCAACGACCGAAATTATTAATCCTGCAACACTCGAAGTTGTAGGCGAAATTTCGGCTGCAGGTATTAATGAAGCAAACATGGCCTTAGAGTCTGCGCAAGAAGCATTTTCAAGTTGGTCAACAACGCCTGCAACAGAGCGTGCTCAATGGATGCTTAAACTGCGTGATGCAGTAATTGCAAACGAGCAACACTTACGTGAATGCGTACATTTAGAAATGGCTAAACCATGGCAGTCAACCGCTGACGACTTTCAAATGTTAGTTGATAGCCTTAATTTTTACGCTGATGCCATTGTTAATATCGCCGATGAAGAATTAAAAGATAATGAAGGTACACACAGCCACGTTCTTTCGCGTGAGCCTGTTGGTGTAGCGGCTGCATTTTTAGCATGGAATTTTCCATTATTAAATTTGGCTTATAAATTAGGGCCAGCAATGGCTGCGGGTTGTCCGCTTGTAGTAAAACCGTCAAGCAAAACGCCTTTGTCTGCTTATGCTGTAGGCGAATTATGTGAAAAAATCGGCTTGCCAGCAGGTGTGGTTAACATACTTTCGGGCACAGATAGCACCGTAGGCGATGCTATTTCAGCGTCAACTATTCCCTCTGTACTTACTTTAATTGGTTCTACTAATGTGGGTAAGCATGTAATTGCAACAGGTGCTACGTCAATCAAGCGTTATTCAATGGAGCTTGGTGGTAATGCACCTGCCATTGTATGTAGCGATGCAAATTTAGATAACGCAGCCGATGTGATTTGTGGCGTTAAGTTTGCCAACGCAGGGCAAATTTGTGTTACCCCAAATCGTGTATTTGTACACGAAAGCGTTGCTGATGAATTTATTGAAAAAGTACTTACTCGTGCAAAAGCAGTAAAAGTTGGTTTTGATAAAAACGAGGCCATTGATATGGGCCCTGTTATGGATGCTAGCTCATGGCAACGTATTGATGAACTAGTTAAAGATGCACAGCAAAAAGGCGCACAATTGCAATTAGGTGGTAAAAAACCTACAGGCGTTAATGGGTATTTTTACGAACCAACCGTACTTACAAATGTAGATTCGAGCATGAATCTATACAAAGACGAAATATTTGGCCCTGTTATTAGTATTATTACGTTTAGTGATAACGAACAGGTACTTAGCGATGCAAATGACACGGACGCTGGTTTAAGTTCATTTATTTTTAGTAGTAACGAAGAGACTATTTCTTACTTTGCAAAACATTTACGCTTTGGCGAAGTACAAGTAAACGGCATTAAATACAGCATTAATTTACCTCATTTTGGTATTAAGCAATCGGGCGTGGGTGTTGATTGTTCGTTGTTAGCTTTAGATGACTACCTTGCATATAAACGTGTTTCTCGCGCGTTAAAGGTTTAAGGAACAGACTATGAAAATCACACAAATTATTAGCCACGTTTTACAGTACGACCTAGAAGAAGAACTTGGTTATTCGCAGCAGTATTACGCTAAACGTACCGCACATTTAGTTGAAGTTCGTACGGATATCGGTATTACAGGTTGGGGCGAATGTTTTGGCGGTGGCGGCGTTGCGTTTGCCAATAAAACAATTGTTGAGCATGTAATTCAGCCTATGATTTTGGGCATGGACCCACTCGACAGAGAAGTGATTTGGCATAAAGTTTATAACTTACTGCGCGATCATGGCCAAAAAGGCATGCCTATTCAGTCTTTATCTGGTGTAGATATTGCTCTGTGGGACATTGCAGGTAAATTTTTAGATCAACCCGTTTATAAGTTACTAGGGGGGGCTTTTAGAGACCGCATTCCGGCTTATGGTTACGGCATGATGCTACAAAAATTTCCAAACCTGGAAGAGCGCTTTACCGAAGAAAGCCAACGCATTAAAGAAATGGGCTTTACGGCCATGAAAATGAAAATAGGCCTTTCGCCAGACCGCGATATAAAGCTTGTTGAAGCTGTACGTAAAGGTATTGGCCGCGATATGCGCTTAATGGTTGACGCTAACCATGCATATACAGCGCGCGAAGCTATTCCGCTAGGTCGAGAGCTGCAAAATTTAGGCGTGTACTGGTTTGAAGAACCGGTTGCACCAGAGGATCATCAAGGCTATCGCGATTTATGTGAAGCACTTGATATGAGCATTGCCGGTGGCGAAGCCGAATTTACCCGCTGGGGCTTTAGAGACTTAATTAAAAACCGCTGCGTTGATTTACTCCAGCCAGAAGTGTGTGCGCTCGGTGGTATTACCGAATATCAAAAAGTATTAGCTATGGCACACGCGCATTTTGTGCCTGTTATAAACCATGTGTGGGGTTCGGCTATTGCGGTAGGTACTAATCTACATTTATTAGCTGCGTTACCTGATTTACCAGGTGCTGCACACCCAGTACAACCTATGCTTGAGTACGATACAACGCCAAACTTATTTAGAGAGCAGTTATTGCAAGAGTCTCTAAATATTAACGAGCAAGTTAAAAATAACAACGGAACAGTTGCGCTACCACAAGGTCCAGGCCTTGGTATTGAGCCCGACCTTGATTTTATTAAACATTACGAAGTATCAATTTAATAAATAAGGGCAAGGCTTATGAGCGATAACAAAAGCAACTTACCAGCATTAATTGTGGTTGATTGGGGAAGCTCTAACTTTAGAGCTTTTTTAGTCGATGGCAAAGGCAGCATTTTAGATACTGTTAATGGTGAACAGGGCGTACTTTGTATTAAAAATGACTGTTTAGAAACCGTATTACTTAGTTATATATCAGGCTGGTTATCAAAGCATAAAATGCCGATTATTATGGCGGGTATGGTAGGCGGTGCTATAGGTTGGCAAGATACAGGCTATGTAAATGCGCCAGCTAATCTCGGTAGTATGAGCGTAAACCTTTGTAAAGCAAATAATAAAGCAGGCTTACAAATTAGTATTGTGCCGGGTGTTAAATACGTTATGGAAAATAATGTATGCGATGTAATGCGCGGTGAAGAAGTACAAGTATTTGGCGCTGTATTAGATGTAGAGCAAACAGCGGGTGAGCTAAGTAATCAAACATTGAGTGAGACTATGTTTTGCCTACCCGGTACTCACTCTAAGTGGGTTCAAGTTGCAAAAGATACTGACCAAAAAACGGTTATTACAAGTCTTAGTACGTTCATGACCGGCGAAATGTTTGATTTATTGACTAAACAAAGCATTTTAGGTGAAGGGCTAGAGTCACTAGATAAAACACCAACAGATATGCCAAGTTTTTTAAAAGGCGTTGGTGTTAGTCAAGTTCAGAGCAGTTTATTAAGTGCATTATTTAGTGCGCGTACTTTAAAGCTAGATAAACAATTAACGCTGCAAAACGTACCTAGTTACTTATCTGGTTTACTTATTGGCGCTGAGCTTGCGGGTATTAAAAGTAAGCTAAACGACATTAAGCATGTTTATTTAATTGGTAACTCAAGTTTAAACACTCTCTATTGTGAAGCATTAAAAGAACTCGGCTTCACTTCTTCTATTTTAAACAGTGCTACGGCATCTACTAAAGGCATGTTTACACTAGCTGTACAGGCCGGTCTTTTAACTAAAAAGGAAACTCAATTATGTCATTAATTACGTTAACTCATGCTATGAAGCAACTACCACTGATTGCTATTTTACGCGGTATTACACCAAATGAAGTGCTTGATTATGCAAAAGTACTTATTGATATTGGTTACCGCGTTATTGAGGTGCCACTTAATTCTCCTGAGGCATTAAAAAGTATTAAGTTATTAAGTGATAAATACGCAGATATAGCCATTATTGGCGCGGGCACGGTTGTTACTAAAGACGAAGTTGATCAGGTAATTGAAGCGGGTGGGCGTATTATTATATCGCCGCATAGCGATGTAGAGGTGATCCGTTATAGTAAATTAAAAGGATTATACAGCGTACCAGGATTTTATACACCCACTGAAGGTTTTGCTGCACTGCATGCTGGTGCCGACGCGCTTAAGTTATTTCCAGCAGATACAGCTGGCCCAAAAGGCTTAAAAGCAATTACAACAGTGCTTTCGGGTATTGATATTTACCCTGTGGGCGGTGTATCGCCTCAAAACCAGGATGAATTTGTTAATGCTGGGGCATCGGGTTTTGGTTTAGGAAGCGGCTTGTATAAATCAGGAATGGGTTTAGAAGAATTTACGACTAATGCTAAAAATTATGCTGAATATTATCTTTAATTAATTTTTAATAAAATTGCGATAAAACGTTGTTGTGCTTGCATCGCTACTCATCATTCCTCTCACAATAAATGATGAGTTAGCGGTGCTATTTAAAATAAATTAAATATCCATTAACTTAGCTAAATTTGATTTAGCATCAGCTAAAAGCTTTTCTGTAAGGGCTTGTGCTTTTTCGCTATTACCGGTGGCAATAGCATCAAATACTTCTCTGTGAAACGGAATAGAAGCATGATTACTTTGTGCACTTTGGTTTGTTACTTTAATACTCACAAGCAACGCTGAAAAAATAACGCATTCCATCGAAATAAATAGCTCATTATGAGAAGCGCGTAAAATAGCGCCATGAAAATGTGCATCAGCAATAACAAACTTATCTAAATCGCTTACCGAGCTTTGCATTTCATTTAATGCATCTTCAATGGCTTTAATATCTTCAGGCTCTGCGCGAAGCGCTGCAACACTGGCTGCTTTGGGCTCAAATGCTAAACGAAATTCCATTAATTGAGTTAAAAACTCAGGATTAAGTGGGGCGCTTAAATGCCACGCAAGAACATCGTCGTCAAGCAACGCCCAGTTATCACGGGTTTTTACGCGAGTGCCAATGCCTCTGCGTACATCTAAAAGCCCTTTACCAACAAGAATTTTTACTGCATCACGAACAACAACTCGACTTACTTGAAAACGTTCAGCTAAACGGTTTTCATCATCAATCAGTGTGCCAGGAGTATATGTGCCAGCAACAATTCTACGGCCTAATTCTTTAGCTACCTGTACCGGTAAGCTAGGTGACATGGCACTGCTGCGTCTTAGATCGTAGTATGTTAATTCGCTCATAGTATCTTAGTGTCCGTATTATTTATTTATACGTACTATTTATATGAATTTGCGACAATAAACAATGGCTATTTGTTATTTACTGTCGCAGAAAGACGAAAGCTGGCATCTTTTAGGAGTTTTTCGGTGAGAAATTCGGCTTTATCGCCATCTTTTGCAGCAATGGCTTCGTACACTTCACGATGAAACGGAATAGATGCACCGTTATCGCGCGGGTCTTTATTTGTTACTTTAATACTAACTAAAAGTGCAGAATAAATAACGCCTTCCATAGAAGCTAAAAAGCTATTTTGCGCTGCTTTTATAATGGCCTTATGAAATAAAGAATCAGCAATAATAAAATCTTCTACGCTGTTATCTGTTTTAGCCATGCGCTCGCATGCGGCTGCAATTTCAATTAAATCCTCAGGGCGCGCACGTTCAGCTGCCCAACGTGCTGCTTTTGGCTCAAAGGCTAGGCGCACGTCCATTAATTGCTCTAAAAATTTACGATTAGGTGGTGCTGACAAATGCCATGCTAATACGTCATCGTCTAGCATATTCCATCTATCACGAGGTAGTACACGCGTACCAATACCTCTGCGTACATCAAGTAGGCCTTTGCTTACCAAGATTTTTACCGCGTCGCGTACTACTACACGGCTTACTTGGTAGCGTTTAGCGAGTGCATCTTCATCATCAATTAAACTGCCGGCTTCAAATGATCCAGACACAATGCGTCTGCCAATTTCTTTAGCCACTTGAACAGAAAGGCTTGCTGCCATTCCTGATGTTTGTTTTAGGTCGTAATATATAAGTTCGCTCATATCTTTAATATAAACATATTATGTTTGACTGGTCAATGTAATGTGCACAAAATAGGGGGAGTGGTAACTAATTTTAATCGTTGTTTATATGTTTAAAACTGACATAGTGGGAATATAATAAAGATCGCTGATGAGCGATCTTTATAGCAATTTGGGTTATTTCAATAAAGCGTTAAAACTTAGCGCGTATACCTATACGGTAACGCGGACCAGTATATTGGGTATTAATAACGCGCTCTTTTACATCGGCATATTGATAGGTACGTTCATCAGTTATATTTATTGCTTCGCCTGTTAGCGTAAAGTTATCGTTAACCGCATAAGACATACTAAAGTCGAGCTGACCATAAGCCGCAGTATGCTCTGGTAATCCACCACTGCGTATACCAGCTCGGCTACTTAAAAAGTCATCTCGCCAGTTGTAGGCTAAACGCGCTTGAAATGCATTTTTGTCGTAGTAGGCAACAATGTTATAAGAGTTTTCGGCAAATCCCTCTAATTTATCACCTGGGTCGGTCACACCTGGAAGCTCTATTTTTTGTGTGTTTTTATTTGTAGTATCAGCCCATGTATAGTTTGCTTGCACACCTAAGCCATTTAAAAAGCTCGGTAAATAATCCATATTATGTTGTACAGCAAGTTCTACTCCAGTAATTGAGCCGCCTGATTGGTTTTGTTTAGTATTAATAGTTTCGTTTACATTGCCGTATCCATCAATACTGACTGATGAATCAACATATTGCGACCCATCCCAAATATCAGGCGTATTATCTAGATAAGTTATTTGTGCAATTGTGCTAGATATATCCTTTTTGAAAAAGTTAACCGCGTAAGAATCGCCGCTATCACTATAATATTCAAAAGATAAATCGTATTGATTAGCCTTATAGGGTGCTAAATAAGGATTGCCACCTGTTTGAGAAAAGCTACCTGCTTGCATATCGGTATACGTTGTTTGTACGCCAATGTCGTCAATGGCAGGGCGCGACATAACTTTAGCCGCTGCGGCTCTTACCAATAAGTTATCACTTAAATTAATACTAAAATTAGCGCTAGGTAACCAGTTAGTGTAACTATTTTTGGCTTTAAGGCTTCCTGAGTCTGTGTAATCAACAACTAATAAAGGTTGGCCATTATCAAGCTCGCCCGTATAACCTAGGCGCCTTTTACCGTAACCGCTTGAGCTTGTATCCGTTTTTACATAACGGACTCCCACATTACCGCGCCAATCGTAATCACCAATTAAGCCGCTGAGATTAAACTGCGAATAAGCACTTATTTTCTCTTCGGTGACGCTTGATGATGCGATTTCGTTATATTGCTCGTTTGGCCAATTTGGATTTTTGGTCATATCACGAATAGCGCTATGGTATTTATTTATATCAGCAAACAAAAAGTCACGCGGAAAATTACCTGGCTCACTACTTAAAAAATCTGAATAGGGACTTGCTGAAAATATGTCATCAGGCATATCTCTAAGTTCGCCACAAATATCGGCATTCGGTGCTACTAAACCACAGTTATCTTCATGGAATGTTTCAAAGCGATCCCTTACTTTTTCGCGATCTGAATACGCAATACCAAAATCGATTGAATCTAAGGTTAGGCTTTCAGCAAACTCTAAATCGAGTAAGTATTTCCCTTTTGTTTGCAGCTCCGTAATAGTGTCTTCTAATTCGTAATGTGAAACTTGATTCCAATGTGCTCTCACGCTTGTCGGCGAAGCATAATCAATGGTTGTGTCTAAATTAACGGTATCAGTGTTTCTAAAATCAAAATTTAAACTGTCGTTTCGCTCCGGTGAAATATAATTAGGAACTAATAAGTCGCTACGCGGCGTTGATTTTGATGTTGAATGGCTTATATCAAACTCAAGCGTTAATACATCAAATTCTTTTACAGAATTAAACCCAAATGCCTGTGTTTTTGATTTTGACTCCAGCTCTTGAAATAAACCATCAATTCTAAAATCAACATTTTCACCAGTTCCGCCCAGTGTTTTACCCGAAAACTTAGTGCCTGATAAAATAGTACCGTTGTCTGATACAACCACATTTCGCCAATTAGGATACTGTAAGCCGGCTTGCAAACCTTGAGTTTGAGTTTCTACTGAGAGATCCGTATACATGTAATCAAAGGTATTTGTAAAAGTTGAATCTGGTGCCCACTGAAAACTGGTATTAATGCCTGTACGTTCGCGATGCTCTTGCCCTAATGCGTATTCAATTCGCCCGGCATGGCGAAGCATAGTTGGTGTAACCACATTGCCATCTAAATTATGAATATCGCCTTCAATAACTCCCGGCTCATTATTGAGTAATAACCAACGGGTTGTACCCATTGAATCGTATCGGTTATCACTTTTTTGTTGTGAAAGGGCAATATTAAAACCAAATGTTTCATTAGCAAACGTATTGCTAAATAACGCAGAGTATTCAGGACTCGTCTCGCCAGAAAGTTCACTGTATTTGGCATTTATAGAGCCAAGTACATGTAATCCAGGATTATCTAATGGGCGTGCTGTTTTAACGTTGACATAAGCACCAATACTGCCTTCAGGCGTTTTAGCTGTAGGTGACTTAACGACATCAGCACCCGATATTAGCTCAGCTGCTAATACTTGAAAATCAAACGAGCGACCAATTTCAGAAGTAGCTAATGTGCGCCCGTTTAATGTAACAACGTTAAATTCTGGGCCAAAACCACGAACGGTTATTTTTGAGCCCTCACCATTTACACGGTTAATTGAAACGCCAGGAACACGTTGTAAAGACTCAGCCACATTTTGATCGGGAAACTTACCAATATCCTCAGCAACAATACTATCTTGAACACTATCGCTGTAACGTTTTAGAGATGATGCGGCCTCTAGACTTGAACGAACACCCGTTACAACAATGACTTCAGTATCGTCTTTTACTTTATCGTTTGTAGCAGCTTGAGCAAATGAACAGCTTGAGAGAGCGGCTAAAACACCGAGTGCAATTTTTTTCTTTGAACGCATAGTGATCTCCATATATTTGTGTGTTGTGTCGTCAGATAAAGTTCAACCTTTGAGAGTTTACTCATTTAACAAGAAGTAAATTCGCAAAAGAATAACGTTCGACAAATCTAAACATCATATGTTTAATTGTCAAGAACACTGTTATTATTGCTATGCAAATTACTTTCAATAGCAAAAAAAGGAACTACAGTGGATAACTCAATCTTGCTTGAACATATCGCTAAGCATTTACTAAATAAAAGAGAGCAAGGTATTGCGATACCTGACTTATCATCAGATATAACACTTAATTCTATAGAC
The DNA here is from genome assembly GCF_015864365.1 of Pseudoalteromonas sp. SWXJ133. Lineage (NCBI taxonomy): Bacteria > Pseudomonadati > Pseudomonadota > Gammaproteobacteria > Alteromonadales > Pseudoalteromonadaceae > Pseudoalteromonas > Pseudoalteromonas sp. SWXJ133. The sequence continues at coordinate 33,081 of NZ_JADYXJ010000032.1, read as the reverse complement.
GACGTTTTAGCAGTTCAGAAGTTGATGATTAAGCTAAATAATCAAAAAGTGTATGGTTGGAAATGTATGCTTCCATCAGGTGATGGCACGATTACTCTCGCGCCGCTTTTGCATGCACCGGTTAAATCTATGGAACGTTGTGCTCTTTTTACAAAAAATAATAAAGCGCTCATTGAGCCAGAAATTGCATTTGTGCTAAACAAAGACCTAGCAAGCTATGAAGAATATAAAAATGAGGAAATAGATAATGCTATTGGTAGCGCCCATTTAGCGTTGGAGCTTATTCAGAACAGATTTCCAGAGGGTTATCAAGCAACACACTATGAAAAATTGGCCGATGGATTATCTAATCAAGGTGTATATTTAGGCCCTAAAGTAGACGTTAAAAAAGCATATGAGAGCAGTGATATAAATATTGATGTTAAACAGGGCGAAGATTTCCAAAGCTATGCGGGGACGCATCCTGCAGGTTTGCCGCAGCTTCCTTTATATTGGGCTATTAACTTTTTAACGGAAAATGGGTTTGAATTAAAAGCAGGACATATCTTTATTACCGGCTCTTATAACGGTCTAATGCAATTAGATATAAATAAAAAAACATCAATAAAGTACGAAGGTTTAGGAGAGATTACAGTCGAATTTTCATGTTGATACATTGAGGTTCTGTAGGTTAGCAAACGCTTTTAAATTACGTTGTACAGCTAACCTACACGTGTATTTTGATTTTACGGTAAAAGAAAAGTTAAATTATTTAAATATCCAGTACGCTGTCTAAACGCCCTTCAAAATAAATAGCTAGTTAGGATAAGCAGAGACTCTAATTATGAATTGGCATCGTCCTACATATTCTCTGACGCATTTAATATGCCTGCGTACAATAATTTCAGTAAGCTATTTTCATTAGGGAGTGCCCTTTGGTTTGGTTAATTTTCTGAACTGATGATGTACTGCTTCCACTGCATTGGTGGAATAGATAATCTTCCGGATGCGCTCTGGGTACTTAAAGTAATGGGGTAATTTATGCCATTTCCTATGCTAAGAATTAATGACTAATGGATAAGCATTTCCCCATTTAGCCTCTAACTCATCAAGTGCGAGTTGAGCTTATTCCTAACTGACTGCTTTATAGACAGGTTTCAAATCAGCCATAAATGCTTTTTGATTCTTAGACGCTACGTATTTCATTGAGTTACGGATTTGATGAATTACGCATAGCTGAGTTTCGGTTTCTGGGAAAATAGTCGCAATGGCCTCAGGAAAACCTGTTAACTCATCAACACAGGTAATAAAAATATCCTTAACACACGATTACTAAGATCAGTAAGCACTGAAAGCTAGTAATCAAGTGTTGACTTTGCCTCTGGCTGACAAAACATTATTGAGGTGATGTAATCTAGTGGATTAATTTGTTAGATTTCGTTTTTTGATGTTGTTGTCCAATTGATTTTTTCCAGCCATTAAGAATTCTTCTGTGCATAATATCCAGTAAGAAACTAAGGATATCTACAATTAATTAAATCAACTCTGTTAAGCGTGACTGCTTGGATTTTTACGTTTATAGAATAGGGGTCATAGGATATTTCATGAAATGACACGGAAAATATTAGGGTAGTGGTCACCTGATTTGAAATTTTTGGTTTGGAATTTGTGATTTGAGGTTTGTGAATTTGCAAGGGTAGGGGTCTAATTTTGAGGAAGATTAAAGAGCTAAAAAAGTGGTTTGGGCGCTTGGGCACAAGTTTGGGCACAAATCGATAAAAACTGGAATTTTTAGGATGATCTTTTGAGGCTTGGCTCTCGTTATTTTAAAATTTTGAATACAAAATAATAAAAAAACTAAGAATTTAATTTTCAACAAAAAATTAAACGAGTAGATTGAATAGGATTTTTAACTGTTTGAAATATAGAGTTTAATTGGTACGACCGAGTGGATTCGAACCACCGACCTCTACCATGTCAAGGTAGCGCTCTAACCAGCTGAGCTACGGTCGTACAATTTTTTTAGGATTTTTAAATGTTGGTACGACTGAGTGGATTCGAACCACCGACCCCTACCATGTCAAGGTAGTGCTCTAACCAACTGAGCTACAGTCGTATTACTTTATTTAAGTAGGTGTTAATTGCTTAACAACGGCGGCTAATATATAGCGTGGCGGTTGGTGAATCAAGCAAGTTTGTTGTTTTTGAGTTTATTTGCCGTTTTTTTATTCATATTGGGCTTATTTCACACGTTTTATAAAAACCTTGCCACCAAACCACATGTTTTTTAGCTGAGCTTTTTAGTAAGTTCAGTAAGTTACTTGCTGAGCCCGTTTTGACTAAGTTATTAATTTGAGGGCTTGAGATACTTTCGTTAAACCAAAGCTCATTATAAAGCGGTTGTAGTGCCTCTAGATAACCAGTTAACTGCGCTTGATAGGGCTGAATTTCTTTTAGGTAAAACTTTTGAAATACGTTGCTTATGATTTTTGCGTTTTTATTATTTTTATCCTGAGGGCACAGCGTATTCAAGTTTAATGTTTTTACAAACTGCGTGGCGTTGTTATTTAACACTACTTGCTTGCGGACTGATTGAATGAGTGCTTGGTTAAATTGAAATTTATTAAGCTGCTCGAGTGCACTAAAAATAGAATCGCTATTAATTTCACTAAATTCTTTAGCGTTTATTTGCTGCTTAATGAGTACAAGTTGCTTTAGTGCAAATACGGTATCGCTAAAACCAGCGGGTTCAGTAGTAAGCTCGTTTGAGGTGAGTTGCCAGGTACGATTTAACTCAGGCTCTTTAAATAACATGGTGTTAAAAAAGTGCATTAGGTGTGTTTCTTTGTAGTTTTTGGCTGCGAGTATTTTTGTGTAACTAGGACTATTTTTATCAAGCGTGTTTAAGCAAACCTGTGCACTTTTAATAAAGTTTATTTGATATTTTAATTGCCCAGCAGCGCTGGCGGTTTTTCCTAATTGGTTATTGTGCTCACTTATAAGCACGTTAAGCTTACATTGGCTAATGCCTGCAAGCTCAACAATGCTCAGCGTTAAGTCACTTTGTGCTATTGGGGTAGGCTGCAGTAAGGGGAGTTGTTTGAGTGGCGCAGGCTGTGTTGGGCTTGTATCAACTGTGCTACTTAAGCGTTCAATATAAGTAACGTTTATACTACTTTGTGGTTTGTTGCAGCCAGTAAGCGTTAAAAAACACATTACCAGCAAAGCAGCTGGTAGTGTTTTAAGGCTGAGTTTGTTAGTTTTGATTGAGTGCATCAATTTTAAGAAATTCATATTTTAGACGTTTTTTTACCGTTAGCATTAATAAAATAGCAGCGACACTAAGACCTACTATTATCCCAGTCCAGAAACCGTGTGGCCCCATAGCTGGCACAATTATGTCTGTTCTTGCCAATACGTAACCTAAACAAAAGCCGATTAACCAATACGATATAAACGTAATATACGATATAGGCGTGGTGTATTTTAACCCACGGAGTATGCCATTTGCTGCAACTTGCAGTGCATCAGGTAATTGGTAAATACACGCTAAAATCATAATTGATGAAGCCAATGCCATAACAGCGGGGCTGTCAGTATACAGTTGGCTAATTAAATCACGACCGGCAAACGTAATAAGTGCTAAAAATAACGCCACAGCAATGGCTAAAATATAGCTGGTAGAAACCGCAACTTTTAATTGAGTCATGTTCTTTTGGCCGTATAAGTTACCTATACGAATGCTGATAGCGATTGATAGGCTCAGTGGCATCATAAACAGCAATGTAGTTACACTGGCTGCTATTTGATGCCCCGATATAGCTACTGCACCTAAATGCGCTATAAATAGCGGTATACACGCAAATAAAGTGACTTCAAAAAAGGTGGCGAGTGAAATTGGTATACCTAACTTAGTAATAATACCAATGGTAGTGAAATTAGGTTTTTCGAATGATGAAAGCAGGCCTTTAGCATCTACTTTTTTACTCATTTGGCAGTAAGTGACTTGCGCTATTGCCATAACAGTTAAAACAATTGCAGTGGCAATGCCACAGCCTGCGCCGCCATAAGCAGGAAAACCAAATAAGCCATTTATGAAAATATAATTTACCGGAATATTAACAGCTAAACCTAATAGGCTTATGTAAAACGCGGGCTTGGTCATTCCCATGCCTTCGGTAACGTTTCTGTATACCGTAAAAATTAAAAATCCAAATACACCCCATTTCACAAAGTGAATGTAGTCAATGGCAAGGTTTGCAATTGCAGGCGTTGTATCGAGCTTAAAAATAATAGCATCTGCTAAATGGGCAATTCCAAAGCCTGTAAAGCTCAAAATAGCGGTTAAATAAAGCGCTTGTTGAAAATAGTGGCTAATGCCTTTGCGGTCATCACTACCCGAAAACTGCGCAATAATACCGGTAAGCGCTAATAAAATACCTTGAAGGCCAAGTAATAATGGGTTCCATATTCCTGTTGCAATAGACAGTGCAGCTAAGTCAGTAGGGCTAACTTGGCCTGCCATAATTGTGTCGACGACCGACATTAAAATAAGTGTAACTTGCGCTAAAAAAACAGGTAAAGCGAGGGAAAGTAAACGCTTGGCTTCCCAATTGCAAAAGGTCATAAAAACAGCTAGTTGATAAAATAGGGCGTAATTGTAATCTATTGGGGTTTAAATAAAAATCACAGTAGTGAATGATTTTATGAGTTGATACGTTAAACTAGCACTTTGTAATAATTTAAAGTGATTTTATGTTTACAGGAATAGTGCAAACGCAAGCTACGGTGGTCTCTAATACTCAAACAGACGGTGTTTTACGCTTAGTTGTATCGGTGAGCGATGAGTACGTTAAGCATTTAGATTTAGGCGCAAGTATTGCTATTAATGGCTGTTGTTTAACAGTTGTGCAAGTTGAGCTAAGTAATCACGATGTGGTAGCGCAAGTGCATTTTGATGTGATTGACGAAACCCTAAAGTTAACTAATTTAGGACTGCTTGAGTTAGGTAGTTTAGTTAATTACGAACGCTCTGTTACGTTTGGTACTGAGCTAGGTGGGCATATAGTGTCTGGGCATATTCATTGTACGTCACAAATTTCTCAAATAGTGAAGCTTGAGAACAACTGCAAAATACAACTCAGTTTGCCAAAAGAGTGGCAAAAGTATGTGTTATATAAAGGGTTTGTTGCGATAAATGGCGCAAGCTTAACCGTGGGCGAAGTTGATGAACAAGGTTTTTGGTTACACCTAATTCCGGAAACGCTCGCCATTACAAACATTGGTGCAGCGCAAGTGGGTGACAAGTTTAATATTGAAGTTGATCAGCAAACTTACACTATTGTAAATACGGTAGAAAACTACTTACGCCATCAGGCTTAAGTTAAAATATTTGTTCGTCGTCACTGTCTACGTGTAGCTCTAACTTATTGTTAGCATGATCTATATGCATATTTAAATGAATTGGGTTACAGCAGGCAGTGCAATCTTCTATGTAGTCTTGATCGCCCATGCTTGCGTCTAAGTCTAAATGTATGTGGTGTCCGCAGTGTGGGCACGTTATTCGTTGTGATAAAAAATCTTTCATAATCACTCCAGTTATAAATAATTAAGTTAGATTCAACTTAATCGCTTACAGATGAACGCCTACTTACTCATTAAATATAGTGCTGAAATGCAGCTTATGACACTTATTTTATACCTTCAAATACCAGCTTTTCTATATGTTGTTTAGCTTCAGTAAGATAGTGACCGGCAAAGATGTTAGCGTGATTTAAAATAGGGTATAGCTGGTATATTAACTTACGTTTTTCGTAATTTTGAGAAAGCGGGTAGTGCTGGTTATAGGCGCTATAAAAGTCTTTTGGAAGTGGCGCAAATAGTTCGCTCATTGCAATATCCACTTCCCGATCACCATAATAACAAGCGGGGTTAAATACCGTTGGCTCTGCTTTTAAAAAGCCCATATTGCCTCGCCAAAAATCGCCATGCAGTAATGAGGGCTCAACTTGATGACTATGCAGCTGTTCTTTAACGGCATTAATTAAACGCTCGGGTTCAATAAAGTTAATGCCTTTTTCAGCGAGTAACTGTAATTGCCACCCTATACGTTCTTCGGCGTAAAATACATCCCATTTTTTATGCCAGCGATTAGGTTGTATAGTAGTGGCTATGTAGTTGTCTACATCAAAACCAAACATGGCTTGGTCGTGTTTTTGATGCATTTTAGCGAGGCTGCTTCCCATAGTTGCCCACGTGTTGTGGGGTTGTTTATCTAAAACAAGCCACTGTAAAACAATAAACGAAAACTCTATATTTGCACCGGTTGTAATACATTCAGGGACTTTAAAATTACTATTTTGCGCTAAAAGCTTTAAGCCAATAAATTCACTTTCTAAACGCTCGAGTTCGCTTTTTAATGCTATTTTAACGAAGAAGTTATGCGTACCATTGGTAATATGAAATAGTTTGTCGGTATTTGTACTTTGTAATTGGCGTTTATAGGTGTGTTTAAAGTCAAAATTAATGGCTTGGCTGATGTGCTCATTTACTGTTTTCCACATAACAATTGCTCGCCTTTTAAACAGATACTTAAACTATGGCAAAAAGGTATTAATTTAACAATCTAAACGTTGTAAAATTAACGACTATATTGCATAAAAATTACACTTACTGTAATGGAGTAAAAATGAACAAAAGTTTAATAACCAATTTGCTAGCGGGTTTATGTGTTGTTGTAGGTTTTATGTTTAACCAAGTAATTGTGTTATCAGTTGGTTTATTTGCACTTTCTGGCGCGGTAACTAATTTATTAGCGATTCATATGTTGTTCGAAAAAGTCCCGTTTTTATATGGCTCGGGTGTTATAGCGCTTAAGTTTGAAAGCTTTAAAGTAGCTATACGAAACCTAATATTAACGGAGTTTTTTTCAGAGCAAAAAATTGATAATTTACTCAATAAAGCGCAGCCCAATATCGATTTTGAGCCAATAATTAGTAATGTTGATTTAAACCCCGCATTCGACAATTTGTTAGAGGTAATAGAGCAATCTCAGTTTGGTAGCATGTTAGGTATGTTTGGCGGCACTGCAGCAATAGAGCCAATGCGTGAAAAGTTTATTGAAAAAATGCAATTGTCGCTTAGTGAGATTTCTCAAACTGACGACTTTAAAGCATTAGTAACCCAAACGCTTTCACAAGGTAATAGTGCAGAGAGCCTACATAAAACAGTACTTAAATTAGTTGATGAGCGCCTAGATGAGCTTACCCCTAAAATGGTTAAAGAGATTATTCAAACCATGATCCATGAGCACTTAGGCTGGCTTGTAGTGTGGGGTGGTGTGTTTGGTGGCTTGTTTGGTTTAATTGCGGCCGTGATTTAAATATAGCTACTGATACCAATTTTAAAAAAATCATTCTATCGCATTAAATAGCGCACTTACTGCGTTAAAAATTGTTCGTGTACGAGTGCATGGATGCAGGAGGTAGAGCAATGCAGGGAGCAATTAGTGATAGCAACTACACGTTATAATTTCGCCTTATTATTGCGCTACTTTATTAGCGCAATAATAGATAACTAATTTAATGCAATTGGTATGACTTATTTTTTCAGGCTGTTATTATCGCCCCCATAATTTAGTCGTGTTTTTTAGGAGCAACGGTGAGCAAAACGTTAGCCAGTTATTATCAGCAAGCATACGCTTGCGATCAGCAGCATTTTAACCAGTGTTTTTATTGTGGCTGTGAAGCGACAGAGCGCGACCATTGTCCGCCGCTGCATATGCTACAAAGCATTGTTGATTTAGGTGAAGAAGCTGATTTTATATCTATTCCTGCGTGTTATGAGTGTCATGCACTTTTACATAACGAAAGGCTGATGACGATTGATGAGCGTTTCACTAAAATGAAGAAAAAGCTTGCCACTAAATACGCAAAACCTCTGCGTGTTTATAACATGTGGGAAGAAAACGAACTTGGCGATATGAGCGATGAGTTTGCGCATAGTATTCAAGCGGGTATGAAATTAGGAAAAGAAGCCGCTGAGCGTTTAGCGTTTACTGGTTTTAGCTATGCCACAGAAGATGCCAAAGTAGCAGTACGTGAAAAAACAAAAGAGTTTGATGTAGAAGGCATGATATTTACTGACTTTAAAGAGGCGCTAAATTACTGCATTAATGATTTAAACGTACAAAAAAGTGACTTTTATAAAATTTTGGTTGAAGACTACCAAGGGGATTTTAATAAAGCGCTAAGCCAGTATCGTCATCGTCATGACAAAGTGACAGCGGCTAAAGACGGTAATACAATTATTAAAGATTTTTCTAAGTTACATAAGCAAAACTCTGATTTTGTAACGCGTACGGTTAAGCACTTTATTAGTAAAGATCCATCGCTTACAACCGAAGGTGCGCTTGAAAAGTTGTATAACAATTATATAAAGAAATAATTACAGATATTCATCTTAATTAACTGCGTTTTCACCTGTTTTTTTGGCTTTATTCCTTAGCTTTCGCTAAAGTAGCAAAAAAACAGGAGATCCAAACAACATGCAAAAATTTGCACCTTCTTTATTAGCAGTTGGCTTAGCTGCTGCACTTGTAGGTTGCCAAGAAAACGGCCCGCAAGACGATAAAATAACAATCAACAAAAATCCTTACCCAAGCACTTATCAGCCCGTTTCTACATCAAGCACACTTATTACAAATGCAACAGTACTTACAGGTACTGGTGAGCGTTTAGATGAGGCTGATGTATTACTTGTTGACGGCAAAGTACAACAAGTTGGTAAAGACTTAACTGCTACTGCTGATATTACAATTGATGCACAAGGCAAATGGGTAACACCGGGTATTATTGACGTACATTCACATTTAGGTGCATACCCAAGCCCTTCGGTTGAGTCGCATCAAGATGGTAACGAAATGACCAGCCCTAACACTGCAGAAGTGTGGGTTGAGCATTCTGTTTGGCCACAAGATCCAGGCTTTAATCGTGCACGCGAAGGCGGCATTACTTCTCTACAAATTTTACCAGGCTCAGCTAACTTATTTGGTGGACGCGGCGTTACGCTTAAAAACGTCCCTGCACACACTATGCAAGGTATGAAATTTCCAGAGGCGCCGTATGGTTTAAAAATGGCGTGTGGTGAAAACCCTAAACGTGTTTATGGTCGTCAAGGTGTATTGCCTTCAACTCGTATGGGTAATATGGCTGGTTATCGTATGGCGTGGGCTGAAGCCGCTGAATACAAACGTGCATGGGATAAGTACGATGCCGATTATGAAGCAGGTTTAAACCCAGAAGCACCAGTACGTGATATTAAACACGATACGCTTCGTGGTGTGCTTGAGGGCGAAGTACGTATTCATAATCATTGTTATAAAGCTGAAGAAATGGCAATGATGATTGACCTGTCAAAAGAATTTAATTACGACGCGGGTACATTCCATCACGGTGTAGAAGCATATAAAATTGCTGACCTACTTGCTGAGAATGGCTCGTGTGCTGCACTTTGGCCAGACTGGTGGGGTTTTAAAATGGAAGCCTACGACATGGTTCAAGAAAACGTAGCTATTGTTGATGCGGTTAAAAATTCATGTGCAGTTGTTCACTCAGATTCAGATACTACTATTCAGCGCTTAAACCAAGAAGCTGGCAAGGTTATGTACCGTGCTAACGAAAACGGTTTTGATATTTCTGAGCAACACGCTATTAAATGGATCACGGCTAACGCTGCTAAATCGCTAGGTATTGATGACAAAACAGGTTCACTAGAAGCAGGTAAGCAGGGCGATGTTGTTATTTGGAATCAAAGCCCATTTAGTGTTTATGCTAAAGCTGAACAAGTGTTTGTTGATGGTGCAAAAGTTTACGATAGAAACGACAGCGCGTATCAAGCAACAAGTGATTTTATGTTAGGTCAACAATAAGGAGCACCCAGAATGAAAAATTTATCACGTTCGTTTTCGCTTTCTCTGGTTGCTGCAGGATTATTAGCATCTGGTGCTGTAAGCGCACAATCGCTAGCAATTATTAATGCAACATTGCATACGTCATCTGATCAAGGTGTATTAGAAGCGGCAAGCATTGTAATGACAGATGGTAAAATCACAGCGATTAACCCAACTGAAATTAAAGTAGATCAAATTATTGATGCAAAGGGCCAAATTGTAACCCCTGGCTTTATTGCAAGTGTAAATCAACTTGGTTTAGTTGAGGTAAGTGCAGTTGCGGGCTCTCGCGATGCAGGCGAGGAAAAAGCCAGTATTGATTTTGACGTAAGTCTTGCTTACAACGCACATTCAAGCTTAATACCTTACGCTCGTAAAGGCGGTGTAACACGCGATGTCATTACCCCTCATGGCGGCGATAGCATTTTTTCAGGCCTTGCGAGTGTTGTTGATTTAAGTGGTAGTTTTGACAGCGACATGCAAAAACAAGCGGCTTTAATTGTTTACTTAGGTGAGCGCAGTAAAGGCTCTCGTGCTTTTACTTTGCAAACACTGATTAATAAACTTGATGAGCACAAAACTAAAGCTGGTAAAAAAGCTAAAAAAGATGACGACAAGCCAAGTACTGAAGACAAAGTAATGGCAAAAGTACTCAGTGGCGAAATGCCATTAGTGGTTGGCGTATCACGTGCGGCAGATATTATTGAGCTTATTAAAGTAAAAGAGCAATTTGGTATTAACTTAGTACTTAACGGCGCACAAGACGCTGTTGTAGTAAAAGAGCGCGTTGCTAAAGCAAATATCCCAGTAATTATTAGTGCAATGGACAGCTTACCAGCAAGTTTTGATTCGCTTCATGCGAGTTTAGATAATGCAGGTGTGCTAGAAAAAGCAGGCGTTAAAGTATTATTAACGGTAGGTGGTGATGCAAGTCACAACATTTATCAGCTGCGTTTTGATGCTGGTAATGCAGTATCGTATGGTATGAGCCAAGAAGGTGCGTTAAAAGCGGTTACATCAAACGTTGCTGATGTATTTGGCATTAATGCAGGTAGTCTTGAAGTAGGTAAAGCTGCTGATGTAGTAATGTGGAGTAATGACCCGTTTGAACTAAGCAGCCACGTGAACAAAATGTTTATTAATGGGGTTGAGGTATCTACACAATCTCGCCAAGATAAACTGCGTGATCGTTATACGACTGATTCAAAAATGCCACGTGCATATACTAAATAATTAATAAATTTAATTATTTTAAAGGCCGCTATTTTATAAATAGCGGCCTTTTTTAAAGTTTATACCAATCCGCAATAATACTTAATCATTTTGCGGGGCTAAACGTGTCACTACCTGTGTTAAAAAATTCTCATTTACGACTGCATGGATGCAGAAGGTAGAGCAATGCAGGAGCAATTGCCGAGAACGACTAAATAGCAAATTTTTTGCCTAGCTATCAACACGTTTTTCCATCCTAAAAATAGATCACTTAATTAAGCGAATTGGTATTAGACATAAAAAAGCCGCTTACTTTTACAAGTAAGCGGCTTTTAAATTTAAACTAATATTTATACTAATTTAGCAAGAATATCGTTAAATGTAGTGCTTGGACGCATCGCTTTAAAGGCTGCATCATCGTTAGGCTGGAAGTAACCGCCTAAATCAACTGCAGGGCCTTGCGCATCGTTAAGTTCACTTACGATTTGTTCTTTATTAGACTCAAGATCGCTAGCAATTTGAGTAAACTGTGCTTTAAGTTCACTGTCATCATTTTGCTTAGCAAGTTCTTGTGCCCAGAATAAAGATAGGAAGAAATGAGAACCACGGTTATCAATTTCTTTCACTTTACGTGAAGGAGACTTGTTTTCTGCAAGGAAAGTACCAGTCGCTTTATCTAGTGTATCAGCAAGAACTTGTGCCTTGTTGTTACCTGTAGTTACGCTTAGGTGCTCAAGAGATGCAGCAAGTGCTAAAAATTCACCTAAAGAATCCCAACGTAAGTGGTTTTCTTTTTCGAATTGTTGAACATGCTTAGGTGCAGAACCACCTGCGCCAGTTTCAAATAATCCACCACCGTTCATAAGTGGAACAATTGAAAGCATTTTAGCACTCGTACCTAGCTCTAAAATTGGGAATAAATCTGTAAGGTAATCACGTAAAACGTTACCTGTTACAGAAATAGTATCTTTACCTTCTTTAATACGCGCTAGTGAGAACAACGTTGCTTCAAGCGGTGCTAAAATTTGAATATCTAGGCCAGCTGTATCGTGATCTGGTAGGTATTTATTTACTTTTTTGATTAGCTCTGCATCATGTGCACGGTTTTCGTCTAACCAGAAAATAGCTGGAACGCCTGTTGCGCGTGCACGATTTACTGCAAGCTTAACCCAATCTTGGATTGGTGCGTCTTTAACCTGACACATGCGCCAAATATCGCCTTGCTCAACACTGTGCTCAAGTAATGTATTACTATTTGCATCAACAACACGGATAGAACCATCTGCTTTAGCTTCAAACGTTTTATCGTGTGAACCGTATTCTTCAGCTTTTTGAGCCATAAGGCCAACGTTAGGTACGCTACCCATAGTTGTTGGATCAAACGCGCCATTTACTTTACAAAAATCAATAGTTGCTTGGTAAATACCTGAGTAACAACGATCTGGAATTACAAAGCTAGTGTCTTGTAATTTACCATCGTTATTCCACATTTGACCGCTTGAACGGATTGCAGCAGGCATAGAAGCATCGATGATCACGTCACTTGGTACGTGTAGGTTTGTAATACCACGGTCAGAATCAACCATAGCAATAGCAGGGCGGCTGGCGTAAACAGCTTGAATGTCTGCTTCAATTTCTTCGCGCTTAGCATCGTCTAATGTTTGAATTTTAGAATATACATCGCCTAAACCATTATTTACATCAACACCTAGCTCTTCAAAAAGCTCACCGTGTTTAGCAAATACATCTTTGTAGAATACTTTTACAGCGTGACCAAAGATAATTGGATCAGATACTTTCATCATTGTCGCTTTCATGTGAAGCGAGAATAAAACACCTTTTTCTTTAGCAGCGTCAATTTCAGCAGCTAAGAAAGCTTGAAGCTTAGAAGCGCTGATGCTTGATGCATCAATAACTTCGCCAGCTAAAAGAGGCGTGCTTTGTTTAAGTACAGAAACATCGCCGTTAGTTGCAACATGTTCAATACGTACATCAGTGGCTGTATCAACAGTTACAGACTTTTCTGAACCAAAGAAGTCGCCTTCGCTCATGCTTGCAACATAAGACTCTGAATCTTTGCTCCACGCACCCATTGAATGTGGGTTGTTACGTGCATATTCTTTTACAGAACCTGGTGCGCGACGATCTGAGTTACCTTCACGTAGTACTGGGTTTACTGCACTGCCTTTGATTTTGTCGTAAGCAGCTTGAATTGCTTTTTCTTCATCATTTTTAGGTTCAACAGGGTATTCTGGAAGAGCGTAACCTTTTGCTTGAAGCTCTTTAATTACAGCGCGAAGCTGTGGTACAGATGCACTGATGTTTGGTAATTTGATGATGTTTGCTTCTGGTGTTTTAGCAAGCTCGCCAAGTTCAGCAAGTGCATCACTAATGCGTTGTTCTTGTGTTAAATAATCAGGGAAGCTAGCAATTACACGACCTGCTAATGAGATATCGCGAGTTTCAACTTCAACACCGGCCGCATTTGTATATGCTTGGATGATCGGTAGCAACGAGTAAGTTGCTAGTGCCGGAGCTTCGTCCGTTTTTGTATAGATAATTTTTGATGTCATCATCATTCCTAGATAGTAGACCGAAAAGGTCTTATTCAACAATGCAAAGAAAATCATTACTAATGAGTGAGTACATATTATTAAACAAGTTAATGAATACATACGCTCGTAATGAATAGTTTGTTAGGTGTTGGTACTCAGCGTTGCTCTTTTATAAAAGCAGAATAGTCACACCTGACGAACTGGAATTGTATTTATAGCTAAAAAATTAACAAAAATAAATCAGCCTTTAGCCTAGTACATATAAAAGAGGCGACAAGTTGGATTAGTTGCTGCGTTAATACGCAATTTTTAGCACCAAGAGTGTAACAAGCTTAAATAAAAAGGGCTAGAGGTTGAGCATGCCCAATAAGCAGTTAAACAATCAACTCTTAGAACATTGGGGTATATAAAATAAATTCAAGGAAAAGGGTTGAATTTGAATGAAAAGAGGCAATAAATAGGGGAGAAGAGATAAGTTAGTATGCTTAAGGAATTAAGCGAGGATCTTAAAAGGTCACTCGCTTTAGTCGAACAAAACAATAGTCACTCAATAATGTCACCATCTGGGGCAATATTTTTAGCGTGTAGACCTTTAGGTCCTTGTTCTAATTCGAATGTTACATCTTGACCAGCTTTAAGCGTTTTATAACCGTCCATTACAATTGTTGAGTAATGAGCGAAAATATCATTCTCGCAGCCGTCTTCTACGATGAAACCAAAACCTTTAGCGTTGTTGAACCATTTAACTTTACCGCAAGCCATACTTCTACATCCTTCAATAAGTTGACTAATTTAGTTATTCTAAATTGTATTATTTGCTAGACTGACTAAGGTTTAATCAATCTACGTTTGACTGTAGTTTATTTAGCCAACCAGTCAAGTGTTTTGAGTTATTTTTTTTAACATTTTATTTATTTTTTATTCAAGTTTGCTTGAGTTACAAAGACAAGACTATATTTAATTATGAGTGGTATGAAAGATTCAGGTGTTATCGATACAGTTCGCGACAGCGAAAAGCAAAAGCTACAGCCGCCGCGAAAATATAAAGTTGTTTTAAATAACGACGACTACACGCCGATGGACTTTGTAATAGAAGTTTTAACGACGTTTTTTAATATGGATAGCGATAGAGCAACCGACGTGATGCTTCAGGTTCATGAAAAAGGTAAGGGTATATGTGGTGTTTACAGCGCTGACGTAGCCCACACCAAAGCTGAACAAGTTAACCGCTACGCGCGTGATAACGAGCATCCACTGCTTTGTAGTTGTGAGCAGGAATAAATACCAATTAGGGTGATCAAACATCCGATTGTTGTGGTATAAATTATTATCTCAGTAAGGGGTTGCCAATGCTAAACAAAGACTTAGAACTCACATTAAATGCCGCGTTTCGTGAAGCGCGCACTCGCCGTCATGAGTTTATGACCGTAGAGCACCTTTTACTTGCGCTGTTAGATAATCCTTCTGCAGGAGAAGCCCTAAACGCGTGTGGTGTTAATATTTCTGGTTTAAAAACCGAATTATTAGAATTTATTGACGAAACAACACCCGTCATTCCAGATTTAGAAGAAGAGCGTGAAACTCAGCCAACACTTGGCTTTCAACGTGTATTACAACGCGCTGTGTTCCATGTGCAATCGTCAGGTAAAAATGAAGTCACTGGCGTGAATGTGCTAGTTGCTATTTTTTCTGAGCAAGAAAGCCAAGCTGTATATTTACTTAAAAAGCATGATGTATCGCGTTTAGACATCGTTAACTTTATTTCGCATGGTATTTCTAAAGCAGATGATGAATTAGGCAACGACAGCGACGATATTCATGATGAAGTGCAAGAAGTTCAAAATGAAGAAGCAAGCAAGCTAGACAGCTTTACAACTAACTTAAACGTTCAAGCTCGTGAAGGTAACATTGATCCACTGATCGGACGCGACAGCGAAGTAGAGCGCACGGTACAAGTATTGTGTCGTCGTAAAAAGAATAATCCATTACTTGTTGGTGAAGCGGGCGTTGGTAAAACAGCAATTGCTGAAGGCCTTGCGTATCGCATTGTTAATAAGCAAGTACCAGAAGTAATTGCAGATGCTGTTGTGTACTCGCTAGATATGGGTGCATTGCTTGCGGGTACTAAATACCGCGGCGACTTTGAAAAGCGCTTTAAAAGCTTACTAAAAGAGCTGCAAGCTGAGCCAGGCTCTATTTTATTTATTGATGAAATACATACCATAATCGGTGCCGGCGCGGCGTCTGGTGGTGTTATGGACGCATCAAACTTGCTTAAACCACTCCTTTCAAGTGGTAAGCTACGTTGTATGGGTTCAACAACTTACAACGAGTATAAAAATATTTTTGAGAAAGACCGTGCATTAGTACGTCGCTTTCAAAAAATTGATGTACTTGAGCCAAGTGTTGCCGATACCACTAAAATATTAAACGGCTTAAAAGAGCGTTACGAAGAGCATCATGGCATTCGTTACACTCAAAAAGCACTAAAAGCAGCTGCAGAACTCAGTGCTAAATACATTAATGAGCGCCACTTGCCAGATAAAGCAATTGATGTAATTGATGAAGCCGGTGCAAGCCAGCGTCTGCAACCTAGCTCTAAACGTAAAAAAACCATTGGCGTGGCAGATATAGAACTAATTATATCTAAAATGGCACGTATCCCAGCGCAAAGCGTCTCGTCGACAGATAAAGAAACGCTTAAAAACTTAGACCGTAACCTTAAAATGCTCGTGTTTGGGCAAGATCAATCTATTGATGCGCTTACATCAGCTATTCGCTTATCTCGCTCTGGTTTATCGAGCGAAGAAAAGCCAGTAGGTTCGTTTTTGTTTGCAGGGCCTACCGGTGTGGGTAAAACAGAAGTAACTAAGCAACTTGCTAAATGTATGGGTGTTGAGTTTATTCGTTTTGATATGTCGGAATATGTAGAACGCCATGCAATTAGTCGATTAATTGGTGCTCCACCAGGGTATGTTGGTTTTGAGCAAGGTGGTTTATTAACAGAAGCAGTTATTAAAAATCCACATGCTGTTGTACTTTTAGATGAGATTGAAAAAGCGCATCCAGACATTTACAACATTTTGCTACAGGTTATGGATCACGGTACGTTAACCGATAATAACGGCCGTAAAGCTGACTTTAGAAATGTAGTGGTTGTAATGACTACCAATGCGGGCGTACAAGAAACCACCCGTAAGTCGATTGGTTTTACAGAGCAAGATCATACGCACGATGCAATGGGTGCAATTAATAAAGTATTTTCACCCGAATTTAGAAACCGTTTAGATAACATCATTTGGTTTAATCACCTTGAACGTGAAGTTATTTTACTGGTGGTTGATAAATTTATTGTGGAACTGCAAGCGCAGCTTGATAAAAAATCAGTTAACCTTGAGCTTACGTCTAAAGCACGTGAGTGGTTGGCAGATAAAGGCTACGATAAAGCAATGGGTGCACGTCCAATGGCACGTGTTATTCAAGAAGAGCTTAAAAAGCAATTAGCTAACGAAATACTGTTTGGTGAACTTGTTGATGGCGGTACGGTTAAAGTATCGGTTAAAGATAAGAAGATTCGCTTTGATTACGAGAGTAATTTAACACCAGCGTAAAACGTTAATTAAATAATTTAGTTAAATGAAATGGCCCGCTACATAATAGCGGGCCATTTTTTTGCCCTTTTTATAGGCAACAAAAAACCCAGCAAAAACTGGGCTTTTTG
The DNA here is from genome assembly GCF_015864365.1 of Pseudoalteromonas sp. SWXJ133. Taxonomy (NCBI): domain Bacteria; kingdom Pseudomonadati; phylum Pseudomonadota; class Gammaproteobacteria; order Alteromonadales; family Pseudoalteromonadaceae; genus Pseudoalteromonas; species Pseudoalteromonas sp. SWXJ133. Next base: position 15,665 of record NZ_JADYXJ010000032.1, on the reverse strand, counting down.
TTTATTAAATGTAATTGCTAGTCAATGTCTATCAATTACATTTAATAAACGCTTAAAGCTAGTAAAACACTAGCCAAAAACTAAATCTCGTTTACGCACTTACTTAGCGAGCACGGAATACGATACGACCCTTTGATAAATCGTAAGGAGTCATTTCTACCGTTACTTTATCGCCGGTTAAAATACGGATATAGTTTTTGCGCATTTTGCCTGAAATATGAGCCACAACTACGTGACCATTTTCTAGCTCAACTCGGAACATTGTATTTGGTAAAGTATCAAGGACTGTCCCTTGCATTTCGATTACGTCTTCTTTCGCCATGTTTAGCGTAACACCTCTTTAATAGTTAAACGCTGCAGATTTTGCCCAAAATACTCCAATAAGTAAAGGCGCAGGGGCTATATTTGCAAATTAAATAGCCACCCACTCATCATTGAGCTGTTTTTGAGCAGGTAAAAACTGAGTTTTGTACTTCATTTTGTCGCATTCATCAATTTGATAGCCTAAGTACACGTATTGCTTATTTTGCTCTTTTGCAAACTTTAGCTGCTCTAATATCATCACAGAGCCTAAACTATAGTGTTCAAAGTCGGGGTCAAAAAAAGTATAAATTGCAGAAATAGCGCTATTCATACAATCAGTTACGGCAACCGCGACTAAAGTATCTTGGTGCCACAGTTCAATAAATGTGATCTTGAGCCAACTGCAAAGCAAAAAACTTTGAAACTGTTCTTTTTCAGGAGGATACATACTTCCATCCTGATGACGCATCGTTATGTACTTGCTATAAAGTGGATAGTACTCAGGTCGCTCTTGCGTTGAATATTTTACCTCAAACTGTGTTTTTGCTTTGTTTAGTTTACGTTTTTGCGATTTTGAGGGCATAAAGTCTTGTGCTAATACACGCACAGAACTACATGCGCTGCATATTGGGCAGTGCGGACGGTATATTTGGTTACCACTGCGACGAAACCCTAAGCCTAATAATGACTCAAATTTGTCGGTGCTGTAGCAACTGGGATCAAGAATAACTAAAAGTTGCTCTTGTCTGTTGGGTAAATAACTACAGTCAAACTCTTGGGTTAAACCAACACGTGCAGGAAGTTGCTCATTCATAGATTGCGTCAAGTTCTTGTGGCTCCCACATAATAGGGTTAACAGTATAGTTATGTGCAGCTTTTAGTTTAGTCAAAAATGTGGAACGGGGGATTACTTGTGCACCTAGGGTCATTAAATAAGGGTTTTCTAACTGGCAATCAATAAAATGTGCATTATGGCGTTTAAGCCAATTTACCAGTGCCCACATAGCAAGCTTAGAGCAATTGGTTTGATGATGAAACATCGACTCGCCACAAAATACACCATTTTGCATAATGCCATATAAGCCACCTGCAAGCTCTCCGTTACTCCACACCTCTAAACTATGTGCAATGCCAGCATTGTGTGCATTAACGTAAGCGTCGAGCATGTCAGAGGTGATCCAGGTGCCATCGGTATCAAGGCGTTGATCGCGACAGGCTTCTATCACCTCTTCAAAGGCATTATTAATGGTTACTCTTACAGGGTGCTTTTTTAAATGCTTACGCAGGCTCTTACTTATATGAAAATCATTAAGCTCAAAAATGCCTCGCTCGCTGGGCGACCACCACATAATAGGCTCATCTTCACTAAACCAAGGGAATACTCCGCTTTTGTAGGCATTACTTAGGCGAGGTAAACTCAAATCTCCGCCAATTGCTAACAAGCCATCAGGGGATTCTAATGCGTATTCCGGATTGGGGAATGCTATATCGTTTTCGCTTAATTGGTATAGCTGATTTCTCATACAGTACTTATTTTATAATTGATCTTAAAAGTGTAACTATATTTTAGGCATAAAAAAAGGGCTGAATAATCAGCCCTATAATAATTTATTTAATTGCTTATAAATTATCTAAGAAACGCTCTGCATCAAGGGCAGCCATACAGCCTGTACCCGCAGATGTGATTGCTTGACGGTAAATGTGGTCAGACACATCACCTGCAGCAAAAACGCCTTCTACGCTTGTTTGAGTCGCGTTACCGTGAAGACCAGACTCTACAACTAAGTAGCCATCTTTCATTTCTAGTTGACCAACAAACATATCAGTATTTGGCTTGTGGCCAATAGCAATAAATACGCCTGCTAAATCTAGCTCTTCAGTTGCATCAGAGTGTGCATCTTTAATACGAACGCCAGTTACGCCCATTTGGTCGCCTAATACTTCGTCAAGCGTGCGGTTGTAATGCATTACAACGTTACCGTTTGCTGCTTTTTCAGCAAGGCGATCAGCAAGTATTTTTTCACTGCGGAAACTGTCACGACGATGAATAACATGTACTTCGTCAGCAATGTTAGATAAGTAAAGCGCTTCTTCAACCGCTGTATTACCACCACCAACAACCGCTACTTTTTGACCTTTATAGAAAAAACCGTCACACGTAGCACATGCCGAAACACCACGGCCTTGGAAATTAGTTTCAGACTCTAGGCCTAAGTATTTAGCAGACGCACCCGTTGCAATGATTAATGCATCACATGTGTAAGTACCTTGGTCGCCAGTTAGTGTGAAAGGGCGCTTAGATACATCTACTTTATTGATGTGATCGAATATGATTTCAGTTTCAAAGCGCTCAGCGTGCTCTTTCATACGATCCATTAACGCAGGACCTGTTAAACCGTGTGCATCACCAGGCCAGTTTTCAACTTCAGTTGTGGTTGTTAATTGGCCACCTTGTTGAATGCCTGTAATTAAAACAGGGTTTAAATTTGCACGTGCTGCATATACTGCGGCAGTATAACCAGCTGGGCCAGAGCCTAAAATTAGTAGCTTACAATGTTTTGCTTCAGTCATTATTTTTTCCTAAACGTTTAATACGGTCTTTAATGCGCTCGATTCTAAGAAAAACAAGGCAGATGTAAACAAAATCCGCGATTATTTTTTTTATCAAATCGAAAAGCTGTGCAGTATTGTGTACTAGAGCTCTGTGCTTTTACAGTTAAAATGCCTAAGTAGCTCAATAAATAGACTAACAGGCAACAAAACAGCGTTATTTCATGACCCCTTTGAATTTTTTTGTTATGTTTTACCTAATTTTATTTGTCACTGATAGATTATGTGACCTAAGCAAATAGGCAACTATGTTATTTTGGCAGGAAAAACCCGCATTCGGGTTGACTTCAAAAGACGTTAACGTCTTAACCAATGCGCAAGATTACCGAACGCAATTGCTACGCTTGATAGCGAACGCAAAAAAACGAATTTATATTACTGCGTTGTATTTACAAGATGACGAAGCAGGTCGCGAAATTTTAGAAGCGCTGCATCGTGTGTCATTGGCAAACCCCGCACTTGAGGTAAAAGTGCTGGTGGATTTTCATCGTGCGCAACGTGGATTAATTGGCGCTGATAAATCAGACGGTAACGCAAGTTTATATTGTGACGATTTAGAAAAGTTTAAATCGAACGTACAAGTTTATGGCGTACCTGTAAAAGCTAAAGAATTATTTGGCGTATTGCATTTAAAAGGTTTTGTAATTGACGACACCTTACTTTACAGCGGCGCAAGTTTAAATAACGTGTACTTGCAGCATAACGAACGCTACAGACTCGATCGCTACTTTTTAATAACGCAGAGCGAACTGTGTGACTCAGTAGTTGATTTTATTGAGGCAAAGCTACTCTCATCAGTGGCTGTGCCACGTATAGACACGCGACCGCTTAAGCGTTTGCACGACTTTAAGCTTGATCAAAAGCAATTAATACGTGATTTAAAAGTCGCAAGTTATAACGCAGCAGAGCAGCTGAATACGCAAGCATTAGGTATTCGCTTGTTTTTAGGACTCGGGCGTCGTAATAACGAGTTAAATCGTTTAATAAAAGCGTTATTTGATACAACAGAGCAAGAACTTGTGTTGTATACGCCATACTTTAATTTTCCGGCACCGCTTATGCGATCACTGCGCCGATTATTAAAGCAAGGCAAGCAAGTGACTATTGTTGTAGGCGATAAAACAGCAAATGACTTTTATTTACCGCCAAGCGAGCCGTTTAGTAAAATAGGGGCATTACCTTATTTATACGAAACTATTTTGCATAAATTTGTAAAAACGCAAAAGCGCCATATCGATAACGGTAATTTAAATGTGTATCTGTGGAAAGATGAAAGCAATTCGTTTCATTTAAAAGGTATTTGTTCAGATAGAACAAAGCATTTACTGAGCGGGCATAACTTAAATCCGCGTGCATGGGGTCTTGATATCGAAAACGGTATTTTAATAGAAGATCCAGAGCAAACAATTATGGATGCTATTGATAACGAAAAGCAGGAAATTTTACAACACTGCCGCCGTTTAACTGGCCCAGATGATTTAGAAACAATGGATGATTACCCGCAGCCAGTTAAAAAACTACTAGGCCAAGCTAAGCGTGTAAAAGTAGATTTTATAATTAAGCGTTTCATATAAATTTACTTTAAATCAGACATAAAAAAAGCAGCTAATTAGCTGCTTTTTTTATGGGTTGTAGTTAGGTCGCTACATTATTTAATACCAACCTAACTACGAAACGCTAAATTATGCGTTTTCTACCGCTGTGCGTGGGTCAACATATTCCATGTTGAACGCTTCTGCTACTTCTTTGTAAGTTACTTGGCCTTTAATTACGTTTAAGCCTTTTAAGAAGTGGGCGTCATCTAGTAGCGCCTTTTTATAACCTTTGTTTGCAAGGTTAATGATGAAAGGCAATGTTGCATTGTTAAGTGCAAACGTAGATGTGCGTGGAACAGCACCTGGCATGTTAGCAACACAGTAGTGAACAACTTCATCAACGATGAAAGTAGGATCAGCATGCGTAGTTGCTTTAGAAGTAGCAATACAGCCACCTTGGTCGATTGCAACGTCAACAATTGCAGAACCAGGTTTCATTGCTTTAATGTGCTCAGCAGTTACTAGTTTAGGTGCAGCTGCACCAGGGATCAGTACGCCACCAATTACTAAATCAGCTTCTAGTACGTGTTTTTCTAGTGCATCAGCAGTTGAGTAAATAGCTTTAACTTTATTACCAAATTGCGCGTCTAGTGCACGTAATACGTCGATGTTACGATCAAGAACGACAACTTCAGCACCAAGGCCAACAGCCATTTGAGCTGCACTTCGACCAACCATGCCACCGCCAATGATAACAACTTTAGCAGCTTCAACGCCTGGTACGCCACCTAGTAGCATGCCACGACCGTGGTTAGATTTTTCTAGCGCTTGTGCACCAGCTTGAATAGACATACGACCAGCAACTTCGCTCATAGGAGCAAGAAGCGGTAAACCACCGCGAGAGTCAGTTACAGTTTCGTATGCAATACAAATGGCTTTGCTTTTTACAAGGTCTTCAGTTTGTGGAAGATCAGGTGCAAGGTGTAAGTAAGTGAAAAGAATTTGGTCTTCACGTAACATTGCACGTTCAACAGCTTGTGGCTCTTTTACTTTTACAATCATGTCTGCTTTAGCGAAAACGTCAGCAGCAGTTGCTAAAATTTCAGCACCCGCTAGCGTGTAATCTTCGTTAGTAAAACCAATACCCATGCCTGCATCAGTTTCTACAATCACTTGATGACCGTGGTTTACTAATTCACGAACACTCGCAGGAACCATACCTACACGGTATTCATGGTTTTTAATTTCTTTAGGAACACCAATAATCATATCATTTGCCTTATTAAGAACGGATTAACATTTTTCACTATTATATTCATCATAAGCCCGTGTGTCTCACCTTTTTTAAAGTCAAATCTAGTGTTATCATCTATATAACAAAAATAAACAGCATAAAAAACTAGTTGGCACTATGCATCAGTTATTAGATAGAATTGACCGTAAAATTTTAATGGAATTACAGCACGATGGACGCCTTTCAAATGTTGAACTGGCCAGACGAGTTGGCCTAAGCGCCACGCCCTGTCTGGAGCGAGTGAAAAAGCTAGAACGAGAAGGCTACATACTTGGCTATAAAGCAGTGGTCGATCCAGCTAAGCTTGGGCAAGGTTTATCGGTGTATGTAGAAGTAACAATTACTAAAACATCTCCCGACGTATTTGATGAGTTTAGTGCGGCCGTTAAAAAGCACGAAGAAATTATCGAATGTCATTTAGTATCGGGTAATTTTGATTTTTTACTTAAAACGCGCGTAAATGATATGTCAGAATACCGTGGTGTATTAGGTGACATATTATTAAAATTGCCTAACGTTAGTGAAAGCCGAACTTATGTAGTAATGGAAGAAGTAAAAGGTGAAGAAGGCGTAATTATTCGTCCTTATATTACTTAAGGTTATTTATATTAGCTGCGTCATTTGCTTATATAAGCTCAAATTATAAAAACTTGTTCATAATCAGGCAATGAAGGTTAAGATAAAGTGCAACAAATTGCATTTCCTGCTAAGGTATTTCACTGCAAAGTAAGTGCAAATAGAATAATAAAGAGGGATAGGAAACTATGCGCCTAAACGGTGTGCAAAGACTATTAGAAACAGGGCTGATAATCAGTACCTTTACGGCAATATTTATTTTATGTGCCTTAATCAGTTTTGATCCAGCAGACGCTGCATGGTCGCAAACAAGTTTTAGTGAAGTAAAAAATATCACAGGTGCAGCCGGTGCATGGACTGCCGACGTACTGTTACTTACTTTTGGCTGGTTGGCCTACTTAGTGCCGGCTGCAATTCAGATATTTGGTTATTTAGTATTTAAACAGCCACACCGTATTTTACAACTCGACTACACCACACTTTCTTTGCGTGTTATTGGTTTTGCTTTATTTATTACCTCAGCTACCGCTATTAGCAGTATCAATTTTGACGATATTTATAATTTTTCCTCTGGTGGGGTAGTGGGCGATGTTATTGCATCAGCCATGATGCCTGCGTTTAACTTTACCGGCACCTCTATATTATTGCTGTGTTTCTTTTTTGCAGGGCTTACCTTATTAACGGGTGTATCGTGGGTTGATTTTGTAGATTACCTTGGCGATTTAATGGTTAGGTTTTACCGCTTTATTGTATCGTACGCAAAAGGCTGGATGCACCGAGAACATGCTGCGGGCAAAGCAAATAATTACGATGAGGTAGACGCCCATTTTGAAGACGATATAAAAGAGCAAATAGAGCTGCCTACATCAGCTAAAAAAGCAGATAAACAAAAAGCAATTAATAAACCGCAAACACCGTTTAATGAGCCTCAAATTAGTGACGATTTTATGCCGTTTGACGAGCTTGACGACATACTCGATCAAGAAATTGGCTTTAGCGCCATAGACGACGAACCAATGGACACGGCCGCTGCGCTAAACGCGCTTGACCAAAGCCCAGTTGTAGAGCCAGAAAAACCAGTTACAACAGTTGTATCACCAGCAAGACCAATGCCTAAATCAAAAGCGCAATATCAACCACCGCCAACGGCTAAAGAAAAGTTTGAGCAATTATTAACGCAAGAACCACCACCGGGACCATTACCGTCGCTCGATTTACTCGACAGACCGGACAAAGCTAAAAACCCAATTTCGCAAGAAGAACTCGATACAGTATCGCGCCTAGTAGAGACAAAACTACTGGACTTTAACGTACAAGCTAAAGTTGTAGCGGTATACCCAGGCCCTGTTGTTACACGCTTTGAGCTAGATTTAGCGCCAGGTATTAAAGTGTCTAAAATTACAGGTTTAGCAAAAGATTTAGCCCGTTCGCTTTCGGCAATTAGTGTGCGTGTTGTAGAAGTTATACCGGGTAAAACATATGTTGGTATTGAGCTTCCTAATAAACACCGCGAAATAGTACGTTTGTCAGAAGTAATAAACGCGCCTAAATTTGAGCAAAACCCATCGCCACTTACCATGGTGCTAGGTAAAGACATTGCCGGTCAGCCTGTCTGTGCTGATTTAGGTAAAATGCCACACTTACTGGTGGCCGGTACAACCGGTTCAGGTAAATCAGTGGGCGTTAATGTCATGATAGTAAGCTTGTTGTACAAGTCGGGTCCTGACGATGTACGTATGATTATGATTGACCCTAAAATGCTTGAGCTATCAGTATACGAAGGCATTCCGCATTTATTGTGTGAAGTAGTCACCGACATGAAAGAAGCCGCTAACGCACTGCGTTGGTGTGTGGGCGAAATGGAACGTCGTTATAAATTAATGTCAGCATTGGGTGTGCGCAACCTAAAAGGTTACAACCAAAAAGTGCTTGAAGCCAATGAAGCGGGTTACCCGATTCTTGATCCATTATTTAAAGACACCGATGGCATGAAAGAAGGCCCGGAAGAACTTGGTAAGTTACCAAGTATTGTTGTAGTAATTGACGAGTTTGCCGACATGATGATGATTGTTGGTAAAAAAGTAGAAGAGCTGATTGCCCGCATAGCCCAAAAAGCACGTGCGGCAGGTATTCATTTAATACTGGCAACGCAGCGCCCTTCGGTAGATGTAATAACCGGTTTAATTAAAGCAAATATACCAACACGTATGGCGTTTCAGGTATCAAGTAAAATAGACTCGCGTACCATACTTGACCAACAAGGCGCAGAAAACTTACTAGGTATGGGCGATATGCTTTATTTACCGCCAGGCACTAGTGTACCAGAGCGTGTACATGGCGCGTTTGTAGACGACCATGAAGTACACGCCGTAGTAAACGATTGGAAAGCGCGTGCTAAGCCAAATTACGTTGATGAAATACTCAATGGTGATGCCAGTGAAGATATTTTATTGCCAGGTGAAGCAAGCGAAAATGCAGACGAAGAGAACGATCCGTTATACGACGAAGCCGTGTCGTTTGTAATTGAAACCGGCAAGGTATCAGTATCGTCAGTGCAACGTAAACTGCGTGTTGGCTATAACCGCGCAGCACGTTTAGTGGAACAAATGGAAACATCGGGTATCGTGAGTTCACCAGGTCATAACGGCGCTCGCGATGTATTAGTACCTAATGGAGCAAATTAATGAAAAAATTTAACGCCTTATTATTAGTGTTAGGCAGCGTACTTGCCGCACCAAGCTTTGCTGACGACAGCCAAGCATTACAAGACAGACTTGCCACTTTAAAAAGCTTTAAAGCGCAGTTTGCACAAAAAGTAACAGACAAAGAAGGCCAAGCGGTTATGCAAGGCGAGGGCACAATAGCGCTTCAACAGCCTATGATGATTCGCTGGCAGCAAACAAACCCAGACGATACATTATTTGTATCAAACGGCGATAAAACCTATTACTTCGACAGCTTTGCTGAGCAAGTAACAATTATGAAAACCAGCAGTCTAATCGACTCAACACCATTTGTGCTACTTACATCAAAAGACCCAGCACAGTGGGAGAAATACAGCGTACTTGCAACAAATACAGGCTTTAGCGTAACGCCAAATAAAGGCGTAGAAAGCCAAGTAGAACAACTTGATATAGCGTTTGCGGGTAACGAGCAAGGCCTTGCTAAACTAGTCGTTACCGACAACTCAGGGCAGTTATCGTCATTTACGTTTAACAATGCCCAAGTTAATACGCCGCTTGATAAAAGCACTTTTGAATTTACGCCTCCTGAAGGTGTTGAAATAGACGATCAGAGTAACGGTGAGTAATTTAGGTTTTAACTTTGGGCCCGATGTACGGCCACTTGCTGCGCGTATGCGCCCCACAACGCTTGACGAGTACATTGGTCAGCAACACTTATTAAGCGGTGATAAATCACTGCATCAAGCCATTGTCGCAGGGCGCTGCCATAGTTTAATTTTATGGGGTCCGCCTGGTGTGGGTAAAACAACACTTGCGCAAATAATTGCCAACCATGCTGATGCCTCACTTATTCAAATGTCGGCGGTAACCGCAGGCGTAAAAGATATACGCGACAGCGTAACGCAAGCGCGGGACAACCTAGAAAGCCGTGGCCAACGCACCCTTATGTTTGTTGACGAAGTTCATCGCTTTAATAAATCCCAACAAGATGCCTTCTTACCGCACATAGAAGACGGCACCTTTATATTTGTGGGTGCAACCACCGAAAACCCATCGTTTGCCCTTAACAACGCTATATTGTCGCGTGCGCGCGTGTATGTTTTAAAATCGCTTGCCGATACCGACTTATACACAGTTATTGAGCGTGCTCTTAAGCAAGATGAGCAACTAAACCAAAAAAACATAGTTATTGCCAATAACGCCAAACAGGCACTTTGCCAAGCAAGTGGCGGCGATGCGCGTAAAGTACTTAATTTACTTGAACAAGCGGTTGATTTAACAACCGAGCAAAACGGTCAATACAACGTAGATGAGCACGTACTTAGCCAAGTGCTACCAACACATTTAGCTAAATACGATAAAGGCGGCGATGAGTTTTACGATTTAATATCAGCCTTTCATAAATCAGTACGTGGTAGCTCTCCCGATGGTGCGCTGTATTGGTATTGCCGAATTTTAGCCGGTGGTGGCGACCCTTTGTATGTAGCACGGCGTTTACTTGCCATTGCAACAGAGGATATAGGTAACGCCGATCCACGTGCGATGGAAGTGGCCTTAAATGCGTGGGATATATTTCAGCGAGTAGGCCCAGGCGAGGGTGAGCGCGCTATTGCACAAGCCACATTGTATTTAGCCAGTGCACCCAAAAGTAATGCAGTCTATATGGCGTTTAATCAAGCCAAAGCAGACGCTCAAAACGAGCCAAGTTACCCCGTGCCAGAGCATTTACGTAATGCCCCAACCAACTTAATGAAAGACTTAGGTTACGGCGCCGAGTATCGTTATGCGCATAACGAAGAAGGCGCATTTGCTGCAGGTGAAAAATACTTACCGCCAGAAATGGACGGTAAAGAATATTACTTACCGAGTGAACGCGGACTTGAACAAAAAATTAAACAAAAACTCGATTACCTAAAAGAGCGCGATGCGCAAAGCCCACTTAAACGATACGAAAATGATTAAACTTTATATGATGATCGCCCTTGGCGGAGCCTCAGGTGCATGTTTACGGTTTTTTATTAGCGAAAGCATGCTAAAACTCCTCGGTAGGGGATTCCCTTTTGGCACGTTGACGGTTAATATTCTGGGTTCATTGTTAATGGGCATTTTGTACGGTTTGATAGATAAAGAAATTATCACCGCAAGCCCCGCTAAAACCCTTATCGGTATTGGCTTTTTAGGTGCATTAACCACCTTTTCAACATTCTCAATGGACTCGTTGTTGTTATTACAACAAGGTCACTTTATTAAAATGGCCCTCAATATCATCTTAAACGTGATGGTGTGTATTTTTATGGCTTGGCTGGGCCTTCAGCTAGTAATGCAAAAAGGTTAAAAAACTAACATGTTAGATTCTAAATTTTTACGTCAAGACATCGAACAAACTGCAGCACGTTTAGCAGCTCGCGGTTACGAACTCGATGTCGCGACGGTAACGGCACTTGAAGAAAAACGCAAAACATTACAAGTAAAAACGCAAGAACTTCAAAGTCAACGTAATGCAAGCGCAAAAGCAATTGGTCAAGCCAAAGCTAAAGGCGAAGACGCACAGCCACTACTTGATGCAGTGGCTAACTTAGGCAGTGAGCTAGACGCCGCTAAAACAGAGCAAGATGAAGTATTAGCTGCAATTAACGACATTGCTTTAGCAATTCCTAACTTGCCAGACGAGTCGGTACCCGCCGGTAAAGACGAAGACGACAACGTTGAAATTTTAACGTGGGGCACACCTAAAAAGTTTGATTTTGAAGTTAAAGATCACGTAGATGTAGGCCAAGACTTAAACGGCTTAGACTTTGAAATGGGCGTTAAAATTAGTGGCGCACGCTTTACTGTAATGCGCGGCCAAGTAGCGCGTATGCACCGTGCACTAACGCAATTTATGTTAGATACACACGCTGATAAAAACGGCTATACAGAAATGTATGTACCGTACTTAGTAAATAGCGCAAGCCTTTACGGCACGAGCCAACTACCTAAATTTGCGGGCGATTTATTCCACACATTAGGCCTTGTAAATGACGACGGCGAACAACAAGCCGGCTTTAGCTTAATTCCTACAGCTGAAGTACCGCTTACAAACAGCGCCCGCGACGAAATTTACGACGAAAGCGATTTACCAATTCGTTTAGTTGCCCACACGCCGTGTTTTAGAAGTGAAGCAGGCAGCTATGGTCGCGATACTCGTGGCCTAATTCGTCAGCACCAGTTTGATAAAGTTGAACTTGTACAGCTTGTAAAACCAGAAGACTCAATGGCAACGCTTGAAGAGTTAACAGGTCACGCAGAGCAAATACTACAAGCGCTTGAACTTCCGTACCGTAAAGTAATTTTATGTATGGGCGACATGGGCTTTGGCTCAGCTAAAACATACGATTTAGAAGTATGGTTACCTGCTCAAGACACATACCGCGAAATTTCATCATGTTCAAACATGGCTGATTTTCAGGCGCGTCGTATGCAAGCACGTTTTCGCCGTGAAGGTGTTAAAAAGCCAGAGTTACTACATACACTAAATGGTTCAGGCTTAGCCGTTGGCCGTACACTAGTAGCAATACTAGAAAACTACCAACAAGCCGATGGCACAGTAGTAGTACCAGAAGTATTACGCCCATACATGGGTGGACTTGAAGTAATTGGTAAACAATAAAAATCAAGTTTAAGTTTAAGTTTAAGTTTAAGTTAAGCAAGCTTTAAGCTTGTAAATCTTAAGACGAAAGCCGCTGTTTGCAATGAACAGCGGCTTTTTTGTTTTAGGTTAAAGGCAAAAGCTTAGAGAAAAATTCAAGTTATCTTATTAATAATATCGCTTACACCTATTTTTATAGCTCATTACTTGTTTGTCCGATATTACTGAACTCTACCATTTTGGGGTATTTCTACATCAAGGTAACTTAAATGCCGGCTAACTATTTGTTTACAAGAGCTTATTAGCTGGTTAAATTAGAACCTTTGTAATATTTGGACATTTGTCGGTTTATAAAGCGACAAATGTCGGATACAAAGTTGCTATGTGCAATTCGGAGTTTACTGATGAAATATACGTACTATCTAGATGAAAGTGGTAATTCTGGTGATTTAATTGGTAATAAAATGAATTTAGCTTTTGGAAATCAGCCTATTTTCACTCTTTCTTGTATAGGAATATCTGATTTAAAAAAAACAATCAGGTTTGTCAGCGAGTTGAGAACCAAACATGATATTAATGATGATGAACTAAAATCTAGTGAGTTGTATTTTACAAAGCCAGAAGCAATATTGGATCTTGCAAAATTTATCTCTAATGAAAGATTACCCATTTTGGTAGAGTTAGTTGAGAAAAAGTATTGTATTGCCACTAATATTGTTAATCATCATATTATGCCACCGTATTACATGCCTGATGAGTCTGATGGGAAAGCTCAGTACATCAGAAATGGGTTAGCTGATTACATTGCGAATAACTTAACTGATGACTGTTATGAAAGTTTCTTTTACGCTTGTAATAATCCCTCAGAAGAAAACCTTCTTTCCTCAATGAATGACTTAAAGAATTTTTTCAATATTAAAAAAGATGTTTCTAATTTTTATGAACTAACAGGAAAATCCATCGATGAAACAATCGATGATTATAATGTAATGAAATCAAGAGTGGGATCAGAACTCGCGATAAAGAAGTTTTTACCTTTGCCTGATACAACAAAAAAGGGAATAAATATAAAGCTACTCCCTCATGTACATTCTATTTTCAATATAATTGGCAGATTGAATAAATATCATTGTAAGGAATTGAGTAATGTTACTTTATTGCATGATGTACAAAATGATTTTGATAGCATTTTAATTTACTGTAAAGAGTTTTTGGAAAATGAAAATTTGTCTGGAAACGGACCTCCTGTCTTAAACTCAGATTACGAAGTAACTGAAAAGCTAACACTTGAATTTGTCGATTCAGAGAAAAATGTAGGTGTTCAAATAGCGGATTTATTGGCAGGTTTCTTTAATAGGTATATTAATGGCTTATTATATAAAAATGTGGATGTAGATAATGTTTACCATGAAATATTCTCTGAATTTAAGAAAAACTTCAAATATGGTAGCCCATTAGGAGTTAACTTCGTCATCCCAGAGTCTAAACAAAAAATTATATTTAGTCGGTTCAATTTTTAATGATAAATGCACATAACAAGGAAATTAAACGGAACTAAAACAGTGGGTTACGTTTCGCTTCGCTTCACATTATAACCCACTATTTTAGTCCGCTTATTGCGGCGTTATATGCCTTGGCAAAGTCTGAATTCATCATCTACGAGAGATTATTGTTTGACTATTTATATTCCACCCAATATTAAAGTTGTTGTTGAAGGGGATTCTGGTGAAGTCCGACACTCTCAATCTTTATCAGAGTTTCTTAAAAAACCATCAATTAATCTTCAAACAGCCGCTTATGGTAATACGCTTTTGGATGTACTGATTGAAGAGTCATACATTTCTGAGGATTTGGTATTAAAGCAAATTTTAACGGGTAATGCTCATGCTGATGCAACGAGATTAATTGGTTGTATTGCAGAGTCTTTAATCGTTAACTTATGCAACGAATACCCAGAAGTTAACAGAACTCTTGGTATGTATGCACGATTTGGTGCTAGATCACATAAAAAACTTGATGATTATGTTGCTGTAGCTACAGGGTCAATGAGAACTAAAAATAAGTATAGGCAACATTACAACCCAAGTGATACACAGAGAGATATAATTTGGGTTGAAAAAGACAATACGCAAAACCAATTATTATGCATAAGCTCCGATAATAATGTATCTGCAAAGCCCGCTGGGCTGCAAGTGAAAGCAAGCCATGATGGTTTGAGCTATGTGTTGCCTTCAATTCAAAACTATCATTACCCAATTTTATACTTTGATCTAAATAATGATTGGGGCGCTGTAAATAAGGCTGTTATGAATAATCATCCAGAAAGCACTCTTATTAACCCAGATGAGATACAACATGAGATTAAGCATATCCTTAAAGGCTACTTTGATATTATTGTATCTGTAATCCGTGGTGAAATAACTATCGAGCAAGTTATTCAAGATGCCAAGTATGATGGTGATTCTGTATTGAGTACAGGGATTGACGTTGCAGAAGTGACTAGAGAGTCAAAGCTAATTTTACCATCGTATTTAATCAGGTAAAAGCAACTAACAAGGCGTTTAAACGGAACTAAAACAGTTGGTTAGGCTCCGCTTCGCTCCACATTATAACCAACAATTTTAGTCCGCTTAACGCGGCGTTAGGGAGCTGTTCGTAGTTATGCTTAATATTGAAGAATANTTAGGGAGCTGTTCGTAGTTATGCTTAATATTGAAGAATACCAAAGTAAGCCATAAACTAGACACTCACTCTAAATTTTGCACTTTTATGAGCAAAGCACTACGCTTTGTTTAGTGCAAAAAATAAGCAGGGTGTCTTATGGCAATCGCAAGAAAGCGTCAGTAAGTTTGGTTGATACAAAGTACTACCATTGCATATCACGTTGCGTTCGCCGTGCATTTTTATGTGGGCGGAAGCCATAAACTAGACACTCACTCTAAATTTTGCACTTTTATGAGCAAAGCACTACGCTTTGTTTAGTGCAAAAAATAAGCAGGGTGTCTTATGGCAATCGCAAGAAAGCGTCAAGTAAG
>NZ_JADYXJ010000031.1:0-52735 GCF_015864365.1 Pseudoalteromonas sp. SWXJ133 | reverse complement strand
TCAGTAGTAAGGTGTAATTCTTTAATAAATTCAGACATAAAAATAGGCCACAACTTCTGTTGTAGCCTATTATGAGCCCTTTGAAAGATCGTTCAATTAGCTTAAACGATCTGCATTAGCAACATGTGCGGGTTTTTCAATTACTTACTTTATTTAATCAAAGCGATTAAAAAAGCTCGTTTGCTTTGCTTACAATGTTTGCCACTGTAAAACCAAAGTGCTCAAACAGCTCGCCTGCAGGTGCTGACTCACCAAAGGTAGTCATACCTACTACTGCGCCGTTTAGGCCTACGTACTTGTACCAGTAGTCAGCAATACCTGCTTCTACTGCTACGCGGCGTGAAACAGATGCCGGTAATACGCTTTCTTTGTATGCTGCGCTTTGATCTTCAAAGGCATCAGTACATGGCATAGATACAACACGTACCTTTTTACCTTGGCTGCGTAGCTCAGTTGCTGAATCTTGTGCTAGTTGCACTTCAGAGCCAGTTGCAATGAAAATGATCTCTGGGTTGCCGTCACAGCTAAGGATGTAACCACCCTTTTTAACGTCACTTAATTGCTGTGCGTCACGCGCTTGTTGCTCAAGACCTTGGCGAGTAAAGATAAGCGATGTAGGCCCGTCTTTACGCTCAATAGCTTGTTGCCATGCAATTGCCGACTCAACTTGGTCACATGGACGCCAGTTGTATAAGTTAGGCGTTAAACGCATGCTTGCAATTTGCTCTACTGGTTGGTGAGTTGGACCATCTTCACCTAAACCAATTGAATCGTGCGTGTATACAAAAATGCTTGGTTGCTTCATTAATGCAGCCATACGTACAGCATTTTTTGCATATTCAACAAACATTAAGAACGTAGCACCGTAAGGAATAAAGCCTTTATGAAGCGCAATACCATTCATAATTGCCGACATACCAAACTCACGTACACCGTAGTAAATGTAGTTACCGCTTGCATCATCGCGTGTTAAACCTTTAGAGCCATCCCAAATTGTTAAGTTTGAGCCTGCTAAATCGGCTGAACCACCCATAAACTCTGGTAATAACGGACCAAATGCGTTTAATGCATTTTGCGATGCTTTACGAGACGCTGGGTTTGCAGGGTTTGCTTGTAATTGCTCAATGTACGCTTGAGATTTTTCAGCCCAATCGCCAGGCAGTTCGTTATTAATACGACGCTTATATTCAGCTGCAAGCTCTGGGTATGCTTTTGCGTATGCTGCAAATTTTTCGTCCCAGCTTGATTCAAGCTGTTGACCTTTTTCTTTGCCATCCCACTGTGCGTAAATATCATCAGGAATTTCGAACGCATCGCCAGTCCAACCTAAGAATTCGCGAGACGCTTTAATTTCGTCATCACCTAGTGGTGCACCGTGACAATCGTGGCTACCAGATTTATTAGGTGAGCCGTAACCAATAATTGTTTTACAACAAATTAGTGAAGGTTTATCGGTAACGCTTTTTGCTTCTGCAATTGCAGCACTTACAGCATCGCTGTCGTGGCCATCAACACCACTAATTACATGCCAACCGTATGCTTTAAAGCGAGCTGGTGTATCATCTGTAAACCAACCTTCTACTTCGCCATCGATTGAAATGCCGTTGTCATCCCAAAATGCAACAAGTTTACCCAGACCTAATGTGCCTGCAAGTGAACCTGCTTCATGAGAAATACCTTCCATAAGGCAGCCATCGCCCATAAATGCATAGGTAAAGTGATCAACAATATCGTGACCTTCACGGTTAAACTGTGCAGCTAGCGCTTTTTCAGCAATTGCCATACCTACGGCATTTGTGATCCCTTGACCTAATGGACCCGTAGTAGTTTCGATTCCTGGTGCATAGCCGTATTCTGGGTGACCTGGAGTTTTAGAGTGCATTTGACGGAAGTTTTTAATTTCGTCCAGTGGTAAGTCGTAACCACTTAGGTGCAATAGAGAATAGATAAGCATTGAACCGTGGCCGTTTGAAAGAATAAATCTGTCACGGTCAGCCCACTCTGGATTCGTTGGGTTATGTTTTAGATAATCGCGCCATAATACTTCTGCGATATCAGCCATGCCCATAGGGGCTCCAGGGTGACCAGATTTGGCCTTTTGTACTGCGTCCATTGACAAGACGCGAATAGCATTTGCAAGTTCTTTGCGAGATGGCATGAATTCTCCTACCTTTATGTGTATTTGCGCGGGTATTTATGTGTTTGTTTATGCACCCAAGTAACTTGGGTTCGTTTATACCGACCATTCTTACTTATTGTGGGGGCTGTGTGCAATTAAAAACCCTATAAAAGTGAGGCATTATGAATATTTTTTAAGACCAAAAAGTTATTAGTAATTTTATTTAGACGTCTAGGCGTAAAAACACTATGCAAGGTGTTTTGTTTTCGATAAAATACGTCCCTTAATTTTTTAGCGCTAATACCGACGTTTGTGAAGCGCAATATTTGTGAGCAGAATTACAATGGCAAAACATTTATTTACTTCTGAATCAGTTTCTGAAGGTCATCCGGATAAAATCGCCGATCAAATCTCTGATGCGGTACTTGATGCTATCCTAGAGCAAGACTCTCATGCCCGTGTTGCATGCGAAACTTACGTAAAAACCGGTATGGTTATGGTTGGTGGTGAAATCACTACTAGCGCATGGGTTGATATCGAAGAAATTACACGTAAAACAATTCGTGACATTGGCTACACAAATTCAGACATGGGCTTTGATGCCGATTCATGTGCAATTTTAAACACTATTGGTAAACAGTCTCCTGACATTAACCAAGGTGTTGACCGTACTAGCCCAGAAGAGCAAGGCGCTGGCGACCAAGGCTTAATGTTTGGTTACGCATGTAACGAAACAGAAGTACTAATGCCTGCCCCAATTACTTACTCACACCGTTTAGTACAGCGCCAAGCGCAAGTACGCAAAAGCGGCGAGCTTAACTGGTTACGTCCAGATGCAAAATCTCAAGTTACTTTTGCATACGAAAACGGTAAGCCAGTAGGTATTGATGCTGTTGTACTTTCTACTCAGCACAGCGAAGACATTTCGCAAAAAGATTTAGTAGAAGCTGTGATGGAAACAATCATCAAGCCGGTACTTCCTGCAGAACTTATTACAAGTGCAACTAAGTTTTTCATTAACCCAACAGGTCGCTTTGTTATTGGCGGACCAATGGGTGACTGTGGTTTAACTGGTCGTAAAATCATTGTAGATACATACGGTGGTATGGCTCGTCACGGTGGTGGTGCTTTCTCTGGTAAAGATCCATCAAAAGTTGACCGTTCAGCAGCATACGCTGCACGTTACGTTGCTAAAAACATTGTTGCTGCTGGTCTTGCTGACAAGTGTGAGCTACAAGTTTCTTACGCAATTGGTGTTGCAGAGCCTACTTCTATCAGCGTTGAAACGTTTGGTACAAGCAAGCTAGAAGAAAGCCGTTTAATCGAGCTTATTCGTGAACATTTTGACCTGCGCCCTTACGGCTTAATTCAAATGCTTGATTTAGAACGCCCTATCTACCTTCCTACAGCGGCTTACGGCCACTTTGGTCGTGACGAATTCCCTTGGGAACGTACAGATAAAGCAGACGCACTTCGCGCAGCCGCCGGTCTTTAAGCCAAAATTGTTGTAGTAAATTAAAAACGGCCCTTTTAAGGGCCGTTTTTGCATCTAAAACTTATGAGTTATATTGTTTGTAGAGCGTCTACAAAATAACTATTAAATCAACCTCGAATTCTTTTGTACTTTAGGTATATACTCATTTCATTATAAAAGCTTTAGGGATAGTTGAATGGCCGATAACTTTCGCGTTATATTTGCAGGACTTGCCGATAACGTTGACATAAAAACAGCATGTACAAATTTAGCTGTAAAATTAAAAACGTCAGATGAAAAAGTAGCTCTTTTTTTTAAAGGTAAGCCACTGTTTGCACCAAGCGATAAAGACAAAGCGTTAAAACAGGCTAAGTTACTAGCAAGCTTAGGTATTAAAAGTAAGCTTCAAGCTGTTTCAAACATCATTCAAAATGGCTCAAACCCTGCTGCAAATAACAATCAACGTGATGAACGTATTTTTGATGCACTCGATTACATCACTAGCAGCTTAATTCGCCTTGAAGAAAAGTTAGACGAGTTAGAGCAACGCCTTCCTGAAGCTCAATTAAAAGCACCAGACGAAAGTATTGACGAATGGCAAGGTGACGATCTAATGCTAGATGATGATTTAGCGCCTCCTAAAAAACGCAGTAACTTACTTTTATATTCATTGATTGCAACTGCCACAATTTTGCTAGTCGTACTGGCTGTTTTTTTAATTTTTCCCGATTTATTCTCTTTTTAAGAATGGTTAATTAATTTAATGAGCAATAAACGCGCAAAAATAAGAGCAAAAATTCGTAACACCCGTAAAAACTTGTCAAATAATCAGCAAATAATTGCTGCGCAATCGCTAAAAATGAATTTTATTCAACATTTAAAAAGCGAAAAAACAACGAATTCAAAGCATATTGCCATTTACTTAAGTAACGATGGGGAGCTAGACACTTCATTGTTAATTAAAGAATTATGGAGTTTAAACCATACCGTTTACCTACCTATAATACACCCATTCAATGGCGCTAATTTACTATTTCAGCGCTATGAGAAAAACTCACCCATGAGAGCAAATCGCTATGGTATCTTGGAGCCTAAGCTGAACTGCTCTCAAATATGCCCATTACCAGTGCTTGATTACCTCCTTATGCCATTAGTTGCATTTGATAAACAAGGTAATCGCCTAGGAATGGGAGGTGGGTTTTACGACCGGACATTGGCGCGTTTACATGAACAAAATTGGCAAAAACCACAACTAATTGGCCTTGCACATGAATGCCAAAAAGTTGAGGCCCTACCAATCGAGTCGTGGGATGTACCACTTAAAACCATTATCACCCCAGATAAAACATACTGTTGGTAACAATTAAATTTGATTACTAACCGCATATTTCTGACATACATGAGCACAAAGCAATGACACAAGATGAATTAAAAAAAGCAGCTGCTTGGGCAGCACTCGAGTTTGTAAAAGAAAACACTATTGTAGGTGTGGGTACAGGCTCTACTGTTAATCACTTTATTGATGTCCTTGGCTCAGTAAAGGACACTATTGTAGGCGCTGTATCAAGCTCAGAAGCCTCAACCGCACGCCTACAAGCGTTAGGTATTGAAGTATTTGAGCTTAATAACGTTGCTGCTTTAGATGTATACGTTGACGGCGCTGACGAAATAAACGATCAAAACGAAATGATTAAAGGTGGCGGTGCAGCCCTTACTCGCGAAAAAATAGTAGCCGCTGTAGCTAAACAATTTGTGTGCATTGTAGATGACACCAAATTAGTAAAAACATTAGGCGACTTCCCGCTTCCGGTAGAAGTTATTCCAATGGCTCGCAGCTATGTTGCACGAGAATTATTAAAGCTTGGTGGTGACCCTGTTTATCGCCAAGGCGTAGTTACCGATAACGGTAACGTTATATTAGATGTATTTAACTTAAAAATTACCAATGCTAAACAACTTGAAGCACAAATAAATTCAATTGTTGGCGTAGTTACCAACGGCCTATTTGCGATGCGTGGTGCTGATAAAGTGATTATCGGTACTAAAAATGGGCCACAAATTAAATAGGATGAGGTTATGAGTAAGGTATCGTTAGCAAAAGACAAAATTAAAATTCTCTTGCTTGAAGGTGTTCACCAAAGCGCTGTTGAAACGCTAAAACGTAACGGTTACAGCAATATCGACTACGTTAAAACATCCTTACCTGAGGACGAATTAAAAGAGCGCATTAAAGATGTTCACTTTGTAGGACTTCGTTCTCGTACTCATATTAACCAAGCCGTATTAGACTCAGCTGACAAGCTAGTTGCTGTTGGGTGTTTTTGTATTGGTACAAACCAAGTTGATTTAGATGCAGCACGCGAACGCGGTATTGCTGTATTTAACGCACCATTTTCTAATACTCGTTCAGTTGCTGAACTTGTACTTGGTGAAATCCTACTTTTATTACGCGGTATTCCAGAGCGTAATGCAGCGGCTCATCGTGGTGGCTGGTTAAAAACAGCAAATGGTTCGTTTGAAGCACGTGGTAAAACGTTAGGTATTATTGGTTACGGTCACATTGGTACTCAGCTAGGCATTATGGCTGAAAACATTGGTATGAACGTAGAATATTACGATATCGAAGATAAGCTATCTCTTGGTAATGCAAAACAAGTGCATAACCTAACTCAGTTATTACAACGCTCTGATATTATTAGCTTACACGTACCAGAAACACCGCAAACTAAAAACCTAATTGGCACAGCAGAACTTGCTGTTATGAAGCAGGGATCTATTTTGATCAACGCTTCACGCGGTACCGTAGTTGATATTGATGCACTTGCAGAAGCACTAACAGAGAAAAAACTAAGTGGTGCAGCAATCGATGTGTTCCCTACTGAGCCAAAATCTAACGATGAAGAATTTGTATCGCCACTGCGCCAATTCGACAATGTTATTTTAACGCCGCACATTGGTGGTTCTACACAAGAAGCACAAGAAAACATTGGTATTGAAGTAGCGGGTAAACTGGCTAAATACTCAGATAATGGCTCAACTATTACTGCCGTTAACTTCCCTGAAGTATCGCTGCCTGAGCTTGCTAATCGTAGCCGTTTATTACACGTGCACCACAACCGCCCTGGTGTACTAACGCAAATTAACCAAGCGTTTGCACAGCACGGTATTAACATTGCTGCTCAATACCTACAAACAGACGCATCTATTGGTTATGTAGTTATTGATGTAGATACAGATCAATCTGAAGTAGCACTTAAAGAACTAAGCGCTGTTGAGGGTACAATTAGAGCACGTATTTTGCATTAATAAGTACTTTTGATATTAAGAAGGGTCCTTATGGACCCTTTTTTGTATTTAGATTACATATACTTTCTTAAGTATTTTTTGAATACCGGATCTGTTGCAGCCAACTCTTTTTGCTCAGCTAATATCTCTTTTAAAATAGCACCTGAGGTAAGCGGGTTTGCAAGTACCACTCTAAATACAACTGTAGGTTGATTGTCGTATTTAGAAGGCGTTAAACGAGTACGTGATACAAATGAGCGACCTGACTCTCGCTGACGTTTTTGCATACTGGCAGTAAAACGATTCAGAGAGGCAAAAATATCTAACCGAGTTGCAGCATCTGCATCGGCTATTGCTTGTTTAATTTGCTTAGGTACATAACGATACGTTAATAAGCACAATTCAGGTTCTGAAATAAGCTCAAAATCTTCATCAGCTTTAATTAAATCAGCAAAGTAATGTGCTTTTTTGATACTTCGATCAATCAGCATTTCGTAACCTTTACGACCAATAACACGTAAGCAAGCATGTACTAACATTGCCATACCAGGTCGGCTGCCTTCAAGCGTGTGGCTACCTAAGTCTTTTGAACCTTTACGTAATATGTACTCAGCGTGATGCTCTATTGCATCAGTTGCAGCGGGATCTTTAAATAAAACTAAGCCCGCTCCCATTGGTACATACATTTGTTTATGTGCATCGATGGTAATTGAATCTGCTCGCTCAATCCCTTTAAGTAAAGGGCGATGCGTGTTCGATAAAAGGGTCGCTCCTCCCCATGCAGCATCTACATGAAAATGGCAGTTAATGTCTTGTGCTAAGTCGGCCATTTCATCAAGTGGGTCAATATTACCGGTTTCGGTTGTACCCGCTACCCCAATAATCGCCATTACTTTAATGCCTTGCGATTCAAGCTCACGTGCTTTTTCGCGCATAGCTCCTACATCAACTTTATTATTTTCGCAGGTTTTAATACCAATTAAGTTATCGCGGCCAATACCGAGTAAATCAACCGATTTACCTAATGAGTAATGTCCGCGCTCTGATATTAATACTGCTAAACCTTTATAGCCGTAATGCAGCATACCGGCAATTAGGCCTTGTGCGCCGATACCTCTAAAATCGCCATCGGGTTTTAATAAGCGGTTTCGAGCAATCCAAAGCGCAGTAATATTAGCGACCGTTCCACCAGAGCAAAATGCACCTAATGAGGTTTTAGCACTGTGCATCCATTTAGAATAAAATGAATCTTCTTGCCCATAAGCTAAATGATGCATCATTCCAAGCACTTGACGCTCAAGAGGCGTAAACGCTTTAGACGTTTCTATTTTTACTAGATTTTGATTTAGCCCTACCATCAATTTTGACAGCGGTAATAAGAAATGCGGTAAGGCAGAGGTCATGTGACCAATAAAGCTAGGCGCAGCTGTATGCACAGAATGTGCAACAAGTTGCTCCATTATGTCTTGGGCATAAGCAGATACAAACGTTGGATCCTCTGGGATCACTGCCGACTGAAAATCTTTTTCGATTTCATGTAATGGTTTTTCAATTGCCGCTATATTTTCGTTTAGAAAACCTGCTAAATTACTCGAAATTTCAAGCTCGATTTTGCTTAAAGTTGAGTCTGGCGCTTCAGGTACAGTAAATATACGCTTAAGGCTTTCTTTAGAGGCGACGGCACAACGCTTTTGATCCATCTCAATACCTAGTGTGTGTAGCTAAAACACGCGCTTACCCATCAAAAACGCCTACTTATTAAGACATTTAGAGCAATCGTGTTTCTTTAAAAATTGCGCTAACTTTACTGCAATATAACTAAAATGTCTCGTTTAAACCTATAAAAGCAATCAAAGCGATGACAAAAAAATGATAATTTAATTAAAACTCTTCCAAACCTAATTATTTATTGGGCATTTACTTATTTTGGGTATAATAAATTTGATAACAAAAAAGGGACACATATGTCAGAAGGAAGAGTCAAAGCTAGTTGGATAGTGGCAGGCTTTAGCTTGTTTTTAATAAGCTTGCTTACCTACGTTTACTACACTTACCAAACCACACGTGCTGAAATAATGCAGTCGGTTGATAATCGCTTACTTAATGCAGCCACCAGCGTTAAACATATTTTAGGTGAAAATTACTTAAGTGCGGTTAATCAAGGCGACAACATAAGTTTTTCTTACTATCAAAATAAAAGTAAACAACTATCTGAGTTTGCTCAAGCACTTGATATTGCTTATGTGTATTCAATGATTTTAAAAGACGGCAAGGTTCTTTTTAGTGCATCAAGTTACACGCAAGACGATCAAAATAACGGCAAAGTAACTCAATTTTTAGATCTCTATCCTGAAGCCACCGATACCAACCTAAGTGCTTTTTATTCAACAGAGCCTGTATTTGAAATATCGAGCGATCAGTGGGGTCACTTTAAAACTATTTTTATTCCTTACGTTGACCCTATTAACGGCAATACCTATTTAACGGGTGCCGATATAACTATTTACAATTTAAACGAGAAACTTAAAGAAAGCGTATCAAAAGCTGCTGCAATGGCTAGCTTCTTCTTTTTTATCGCAATACTTGTTGCCGCCATATATATTTATTTACTAAAGCGCTCTTTAGCAACTGACTCAAGTACTGGTTTTTCAAATCATATTGCACTTGAGTACTTTATTAAAAAAAGTAATGCCCATCACATGCAATTAGCCGTTATTTGGGTTAATGAAATAGAAGATATAAACAGTTTTTACGGCACGGAAGTGGGTGATAAAGTAATGAAAAACTTACTTATTCACTTTAAACTCAGAAGCTCTGCGCATTGCCATATATACAGACTAGCAACAAATAAAATAGTATTACTCGCGCCTAAAGAAATGAGCAATGACGAATTTACCGATCTCGTAAAAACATATAACTTTAATACCCCAGTGTTAACTGACCCTTTTATTTACATAACCCTATGTGCAGGTATTGCCAGTGGCAATAAATCGCTACTACTTGAAAACGCTCATATAGCGGCACTGCAAGCTAAACAAGGTAGGCATAGCGTAGTTAACTACTCAAAAGCGCTACACGATGTAAAAACGCAATATCAATACAATGTTGAAATGGCTAAAGAGGTGCGTGAAGCGTTTGATAACAACCGTATAGTGCCTTACTTTCAACCCATTATTGATATAAATACCAATAATGTCGTTCAATATGAATGCTTAGCTCGAATGGTAACGGCGCGAGGGGAAGTATTAAAACCTGATGCATTTTTAAATGTTGTTACCCGCTCAAGAATGGACGGCATACTTACCCGTACTCTATTTTCACAATGTGTTAGCCGCTTTAGAAAAACCGATATTTGCTGGAGCTTAAATATAACAGCACAAGATATGCTCGACCCTAATTTAAGCGAGTTTATTGCGTACGAACTTAAGCGTTACCCGCACCCTGGGAATATCACGTTAGAGCTTTTAGAAACCCAGGCAATTGCTAACTTTTCTGAGGTAAAAGCATTTATTGGTATGGTTAAAACGAAAGGCGTTAAGGTTATTATTGATAACTTTGGTAGTGGATACTCAAATATATCAAACGTACTTAAGCTTGAAGTGGACGGTATTAAGCTAGATGGCGCACTAATAAAGCAAATAGTGAATGACAAAGATATTTACGTGTTTATTGAGCACATAGCCAGTTTTGCTAATCAGCTGGGCTTGCAATTAATGGCGGAGTCGGTAGAAAATGTAACCATCGTAACCGCACTTAAAAAAGCAAATGTGACACTAATGCAAGGCAACTACTTTGCCCACCCAGTGCCACATGTTAGTACGGTTATAGAAGAAGAATTAGCACTTTAACTTACTTTAGCGAGGTAAGTTAATAACGAGTCGGTGGCTTTGCTGGCCACTGGCCCAGTATTTACGCTCAAAAGGCGTAATGGCATCGTCTGACTCATAAAGCGTTACATCGCAAGGGTTGCCTGTTAATTCAAGCGCCCGAGCAAACTCCTTAACGTAAATATCCCAATTGCTGCGCACTTCTAATTTTCCACCTAACTTAACGATAAATGGAAAAATAGCCGCGCCATGCCAGCGTCTACGAATATGCTTAGACTTAGGCCACGGGTTTGGATACAACAAATAATGGTGCGTAGGTTGCCAATTAGCAGCTACCGCTAAACGCCAAAAGTCATTTAAGTCTGCTTGCACTAAGATGTACTGACCACTGTCGGTTTGCTTATATTCAACATCGTGCTTATCTAATCGGTGCGACGATTTATCAATACCAATTATAAGTGCATCAGGGTGGCGCTTAGCTAAGTTAGCTGAGCTTTCACCCACGCCACAACACGAGTCTAAAATAAGCGGGCCACTAAAGGCTTGTACTTTAGCATTAACCTCGTCAAATGCGGCTTGGGTATGCGCTGCAATTGGCTTTTTAAATTCAGCATCTAAGTGCTTATTTACTATTTCATCAAGCTTTTCGTGAATACCCGCTTGATTAGATACAATACTACGTGAATTTGCATCACTCATTAGTGTCTTAGCCCCACACCTTTTTTGATCAATGTAAGCGCTAATGTAAATAACGCTGTTATAAATACTAAAATAACCCCAAGAGCCACGCTCAAATCAACATCCGACACACCTAAAAAGCCATAACGAAATGCGTTAACCATATAAATTATAGGGTTGATTTGTGATACATTCTGCCAAAACTCAGGCAGCAACGTAATTGAATAAAATACACCGCCTAAGTAAGTTAATGGCGTTAAAATGAAGGTGGGGATAATGCTTATATCGTCAAAACTGTTTGCGTAAATTGCATTAATTAAACCACCTAAAGCAAATACAGCTGAGGTTAAAATAACCGTCGCCATAATTACAAAAATATTATGAATTTGAATATCAACAAATAATAACGACACACAGGTAACTATAAAGCCCACCATAATACCGCGCGTCATACCGCCACCCATATAACCTAGAACAATGATGTAGTTAGGTACAGGTGCAACTAAAAGCTCTTCAATGCTTTTTTGAAACTTTGTTGAGTAAAAACTAGAGGCTACGTTGGAATAGGAATTGGTAATGACCGACATCATTATAAGGCCAGGTACAATAAACTCCATATAACTAAAGCCGCCCATGTCGCCAATGCGTGAACCAATTAAGTTACCAAAAATAACAAAATATAAGCTCATCGTAATTGCTGGCGGTACTAAAGTTTGCACCCAAATACGTAAAAAACGAATACACTCTTTGATCCATAAACTCTTTAAGGCTACGCCATATTTAAACATTTATTCGCCCCGCCCTTGCTCTAGTAATCCTACAAATAACTCTTCTAATCTGTTTGCTTTATTTCGCATACTCAATACAGTATTACCTTGAGTTGTTAATGCACTAAAAACCGCATTTAATCCTTGAGACTTAGCGACTTCCACTTCAACAGTATGATCGTCCGTCATGGTAAATTTATAGCCTTCAAGCGTGACAGGGTTTGCTGGCATTTTTAAATCTAAAATAAAGGTTTCTTTATCAAGCTTTGCAAGCAATGCTTTAATGGTCGTGTTTTCAACAATTCGGCCATTATCGATTATGGCGATGTTTTTACACAGTAACTCTGCTTCTTCAAGGTAGTGCGTAGTTAAAATAATAGTAACGCCTTGCTCATTTATTTGGCGTAAAAAATCCCACATTGAACGACGAAGTTCTATGTCTACCCCCGCGGTTGGCTCATCAAGTATAAGCAACTTAGGTTCGTGCATAAGGGCACGCGCAATCATTAATCGGCGTTTCATACCGCCTGAAAGCGTACGTGCTTGTTTGTCTTTTTTCTCAAGTAAGCCAAGCTGCGCTAAGTACTTATCAGCACGTTTATGGGCTTCGCCACGTGGCACACCATAATAACCGGCTTGGTTAACAAGTATTTGGCTAAGTGTTTCAAACTGACTAAAGTTAAACTCTTGCGGCACTAAGCCTAAATGCGCTTTTGCAGCTTCTAAATCAGTATCAATATTACAACCGAATACTTCTACCTTGCCTTTTGTTTTATTAACAAGTGACGAAATAACACCAATGGTGGTTGATTTACCTGCTCCGTTTGGACCAAGTAAAGCGAAAAAGTCGCCCTCTTTAACTTGTAAATCAACGCCTTTAATAGCCTCAACACCATTTTTATAAACCTTGGTAAGGCCTTCTATATTTAAAGCAATATTTTGCTTATTCATTACTTACCCTCACCATAACCCCAACGTTTTGTTAGGTTATGTTCAATATTTAAATGATCTAAAATTCTAGCCACCATAAAATCAACTAAGTCTTCAATACTTTGTGGCTTATGATAAAAACCGGGTGCTGCTGGCATTATGGTCACACCTAAACGAGATAACTTAAGCATGTTTTCTAAATGGATTTCGTTAAATGGTGTTTCGCGTGGCACTAAAATTAGCTGACCGCGTTCTTTAATTACCACATCAGCGGCGCGCTCTAATAAGTTATCTGACGCCCCTACTGCAATTGCAGAAACCGACCCAGCACTACACGGGCATACCACCATTTTTTTAGGCGCCGCAGAGCCCGAAGCCACAGGGCTAAACCAGTTATCTTTACCGTATACTTTTAACTGCCCAGATTTAGCATTAAACAGCGTACTTAACTGCTCAGTGGCTTTGTCTTCATTACCAGAGAGCTTAATATTTGATTCTGTATCAAGCACCACTCGCGCTGCACTTGAGATAAGTACGTAAACTTGAAATTGCTGCTCAAGCAATACTTCAAGTAACCTTAAACCATAAGGCGCACCTGATGCACCGCTAAAAGCGAGCGTAATTCTATCTTTAAATTGCACACTATTCTCCGCTGTATTTATCAGCTAAACCATCAACAAGGTGTTGATGAAGGCCATTAAAACCGCCATTGCTCATAATTAAAATATGTTGATTAGGCTCAATATTTTCAAGCACCGTATCAATAATTGTTTGTGTGCTGCTAAAGCACTGCATACCCGCTTTATCTGCTTGCTCTTTTAGCGACCAATTTAGATTCTCTGGTTCAAAAAGTAGTACGTCGTCAGCATCACGCAGTGAATCTAATAATGTATATTGATGCACACCCATTTTCATTGTGTTTGAGCGCGGCTCTAAAATAGCGATAATTTTTTCATCGCCTACTTTTGCACGCAGTCCTGCAAGCGTAGTTTTAATTGCTGTTGGGTGATGCGCAAAATCGTCATACACTTTAATATTATTTATATCAGCCTTGAGCTCCATACGCCTTTTAGGGCTAATAAATTCTCCTAAGGCATCAATACTATGATCAACAGCTATACCCACATGGCGCGCTGCTGCGATAGTCATAATTGCATTTTTAACGTTATGCTCGCCTATTGCTTGCCAGCAAACAGTGCCCTGCTTTTCGTTATTTAAAAGCACATTAAACTCACTACCATCGGCTTTTATTAATTCATAGCCCCAGTCATCACCGAGTGTTTCGCTTTCGCTCCAAAGCCCTTGTGCTATTACGTCATTAAGCGCTACGTCTTGCTTAGGCCAAATTACCTTGCCGCTTTGAGGTAATGTACGCATTAAGTGATGAAATTGTTTTTTTATTGCGTTTAAATCTTCGAAAATATCAGCGTGATCGAATTCAAGATTATTTAAAATAAGTGTACGCGGAAGGTAGTGGACAAACTTACTGCGCTTATCAAAAAAAGCTGTGTCGTATTCATCGGCTTCAATAACAAAAAATGGCGTTTCGCCCACTTTGGCCGATACACCAAAATTTTGGACTATGCCACCAATTAAAAATCCTGGCTTTAAACCTGCGTACTCTAATACCCACGCAAGCATACTTGCTGTAGTTGTTTTACCATGCGTACCGGCTACAGCAAGTACCCACGAGTTTTGTAATAGGTTATGTTTAAGCCATTCAGGACCAGATGTATAAGGCAGGCCTTTATCAAGCACATATTCAACACACGGGTTACCACGGCTCATTGCATTACCGATAACTACCATATCTGGTTTTGGCTCTAATTGAGATACGTCGTAGCCTTGAGTCAGTTCAATGCCAAGCTCTTCAAGTTGCGTACTCATTGGTGGGTAAACGTTTTGATCGGAACCCGTTACTTTATGGCCTAATGATTTAGCAATGGCTGCAATACCACCCATAAACGTGCCACAAATGCCCAAAATATGTATATGCATATACTTTCCTTAAATCGTATGCTCACTTTACAGCTATGCAAAGTTTAATGGCGCTATAATGCCAAAATTCGTGCTTAGTTACTATGTACGTCTGCACAATTCACTCGTGCCAAAAACACGTCAATTAGTTTTTTAAACGCTAAAAATCAAAAAATAGGCACGTTCACCTACCCTGTATTGCTTTTAATCAATTATTATCAATGTTATAAACCAGCTTGCTGTATAACTTTAAAACTTAAAAAGGACTTAATATGAAAAAACTATTCTTTATAGCCTGTATTTTACTTAGTCAAAAAAGCTTTGCTTTGGAATTTGCTAAGTACCCAATAGAACTAAGTTCGGGCGAAGGCGTTAATGTTGTTATTGCCCCCACAACAGATAAAAAACAAGCTTTAATAAAAGTAACAGGCATAAACCATGATATTGATGGCATCGTATTTTTAACCGATTTAAAACCTCATGGTAGTAATAAAGCTTACAAATATACTTACGATGGTACACAAAGAAGTTTAGTAAGTGTTGAGGAAGGCTACCGCTGTTGCTCTTACAATCTTTATATTCCAGACACTCGTGATGGAATTTACTTATCAAAAAAAGAAGAGTCAAACCCTGCCATTGTTGAAGATTTAAAAGCCCAATACGATCAACAATTAAATAAAGGTACTCAAGCTAAACTAGCGAAGTTTAATCGTGAAAAGCATTTAGGGTATCAACAAAAAAATATAGCTGCCGCTAATAGCGAAATAGATAAGCAATGCGGATTAAAAATAAATACCAATGTTGATTGGGAAAGCATTGATGATGAAAACCTAAAAGAATATCCAGTGGGTTCATTTTGTGCACAAGTTGCAAACGAAATGGCATACATGTGCGAAAAAGACCAAAGTTTTAAAAACGACATAGCTCAGTTCAATGCTATCGAATGTAAATTTACTAATGAGCTAAAACTACGTAAAAATGGTAATACACTTATATTTAAAACAGCGCCAAAAGCCGCTAACCAACGCCGCTTTATTGAAGCTTATTTATTAAATTTATAAGCTGAGTTTAAAACCAAAAAAAGCACCTAAAGGTGCTTTTTTTGGTTTTACTAATTAAGTTTTTTTATAGCGTTAAAAATACAATCAAACCGACACCGAGTAATAAACGATATATTACAAATGGCAACATACCCATTCGCTCTATTACTTTTAAAAACATAAATATACATGCATAAGCCGATAAGAACGATAGCACCACACCAAGCAATAATGTATTCCAATCAACTACATGGTCACCCAGTGCAAGCTCTGCAATATAATAAAGCCCCATCATAGAAATAATCGGAATCGCTAGTAAAAACGAAAAACGCGCTGCGCTTTGCTTATTCATACCCAACATTAAACCAGCTGTCATCGTGATACCTGATCGAGAAGTACCCGGGATCATTGCAACAGCTTGTGCAAAACCAATGATAAGTGCCGTTTTCCAATTGAGCTGATAAATAGTTTTAATTTGCTTCCCTTTTGCATCCGCGTACCAAAGCAATAAACCAAATACAATTGTGGTAGTAGCAATAACCCAAGCGCTTCGCAGGTATAACTCAATAAAGTCTTTTAAAAGTAATCCTAAAATAGCGGCAGGCACTGTACCTAGTATAATCCACCAGCCTAATTTACTGTCATCGGTAGTGCCTTGCTTACCAAAAGATTTAAACCATGCGCTTAGTATATCTACTACTTCTTTACGAAAATAAATAACAACGGCTATTAAAGTACCAACATGTACTGCTACGTCAAACGCAAGCCCTTGATCTTCCCAGCCTAAAATTTGCGATGGGAGAATTAAATGCGCAGAACTCGATATTGGTAAAAACTCAGTAAATCCCTGTATGAGGGCTAAAATAATTATTTCGATAATACTCATAGGTTAGAAAACTCCACCTTCCATAGCTTTTGTTGAGGGTTATTATATTCATTCCATAACTGCGCAATCGTTTGCTTAGCTACAGGATGATAAAAATCTGGGGCAACCTCACTCAGAGGTTGTAATACAAATGCATTTTTAGTTATTTCATCACGTGGTAATTGCGCTGGGGAATCGCAAGTTACATCATCATAAAACAGTAAATCTAAATCGAGCGTTCGTGGACTAAATTTTTTATCGTTCGCTGTACGCCCATTATCACGCTCTATTTGTTTTAATAAAGCGCATACATCAGCAAGCGACATATCAGTTGTAGCGCCAACTACTGAATTATAAAAATTATTGCCAGCAAACCCAACTGCTTCACTTTCAAAAACAGACGAGTGCACAATGTGCTCAAAGTGCTGCTTAAGTGCTATTAATGCACATTGTATATAATGCGCTTTATTTATATTTGACCCTAGGCTGATATAAATTTGAGCCATTTAGTCAGTTGCCTTAACACGTGTAATTTCAACACCCACAGTTTGTGCTTGTGCTACTGCTGCAGGTTTACTTACTCTTATAGTAACTTGTGGCGTATTAAACTCGCTTAAAATAATCTCAGCCAACTGCTCAACCAAAGTCTCTAGCAACTCAACAGGTTTTGCAGTGCTGTGCTTAATAACGCGTTCGCTTACTTTTGAATAGTCCAGTGCTAAATTAATATCGTCATTTGCGGCTGCAGGCTTAATATCGCTGAGCATTTCAATATCAAAATAAAGGCTCTGTTTACTTTCTTTTTCAAAGTCGTACACTCCAATGATGGTGTCGACGTGCAATTGAGATATAAAAACCTTATCCATTGATACTCCAAATAACAACAAACTACTAAGCAACTATACAAAGCATTAATAAAATTAATACTGACTATGGTTTAACCAGTGTTTAAATATGTAAAAATAACTTCTACAATAGCAAAATAACTAATACCAATCTGCTTATATACGGGGTCTATTTAACGTTAAGGAAATTACGCTAGAACTAGGCAAAAATTTTTGTATCTAGTTGTTCTAAATAAAAAATTTCTAACGACGTTATAGTGCAATTTAATTCGTTAAATTGATCAAAGATTTATGCAGGTTGGTATAAACTAGCTATTAAATAGCCTGTTAATAATTTTCACGATAAATTTGCTGCCAATAATAGCTTAAAAGCACTATCAATTGGTATAGCAATTAAAAAAATAAGGAAGCGTGTGTTAGCCACTATAATGTTTGTTTTAGCTTATTTACTTGGGTCGATTTCGTCGGCTATTTTAGTGTCGCGGTTGTTCAAACTCCCCGACCCTCGTAATAGTGGTTCTAACAACCCAGGCGCTACAAATGTTTATAGATTAGGCGGAGCATTTCCGGCTTGCTTGGTTTTAGTGTTTGATATTTTAAAAGGGACTATTCCGGTTTGGGGCGCTTATTTTTTAGAAGTTGAACCTTTAGAGCTTGGTTTAGTCGCTGTAGCAGCTTGCTTGGGCCATATGTACCCACTGTTTTTTAGCTTTAAAGGCGGTAAAGCTGTAGCAACTGCATTTGGATCGTTATTACCTATTGGCTTATCGTTAGCTGGTTTGCTTGTATGCACTTGGCTCGTTGTTGTAGCAATAACACGCTATTCATCACTTGCAGCGCTTGTAGCTGTATCCTTAGCGCCTTTATATACATGGCTGATAAAACCACTTTATACACTTCCTGTTGCTTTTATTACGCTGTTAATTATATTTCGTCATCGTACTAATGTTATTAGATTATTTAGTGGGGACGAACCAAAAGTGGGCGCTAAAAAAGCACCCACTGATGAAAACAAAAATCTTTAAAATATGAGCAGTTAAATCGGCTCAAGGCTATCTATTGGCCAACGAGGTTTTGTTTTCATATCAAGCGTGGCAAATTGCCCTGCTTTTAAACGTTGCATTCCGGCATACGCAATCATTGCACCGTTGTCGGTACAAAATTCAGTACGCGGATAAAAAACTTCGCCTTTCATACCTTTCATTACGCGTTCAAGCTGCAAACGTAGTTGTGTATTTGCACTTACACCACCGGCGATTACTAAACGCTTAATACCCGTTTGTTTAAGCGCTCGCTTGCACTTAATAACCAGCGTATCAATAACTGCAGTTTGAAATGCATGCGCTATATCAGCTTTAGTTTGCTCATCATCGTCGTTTTCACGAATAGTAATTGATGCCGCTGTTTTTAAACCACTAAAACTAAAGTCAAGACCTGGTTTGTCTGTCATCGGACGAGGAAAAATAAAGCGCTTCGCAACGCCTTGTTCGGCCATTTTAGCTAAGCGCGGACCTCCAGGGTAATCAAGACCAAGTAACTTAGCCGTTTTATCAAATGCTTCACCTGCGGCATCATCAACTGACTCGCCCAATACTTCGTATTGGCCAATACCCGCTACTTTAACCATCATGGTATGGCCGCCCGATACAAGTAGTGCTATAAACGGAAACTCAGGGATGTTTTCTTCAAGCATAGGAGCAAGTAAATGTCCTTCCATATGATGAACTGCAACAGCAGGAATATCCCAACCATATGCTAATGAGCGACCAATAGAAGTACCTACCAATAGCGCGCCAACTAAACCTGGGCCTGCGGTATAAGCAATACCATCTAAATCTTCGGGGCCACAACCCGCTTGTGCAAAAGCAGCGTCTATAAGTGGTAGCGTTTTACGAACATGATCGCGTGATGCAAGCTCTGGCACTACACCGCCATAATCAGCATGTACTTTTACTTGACTGTATAATTGATGAGCTAACAAGCCTTTTTCGTCATCGTATATTGCAATGCCCGTTTCATCGCATGACGATTCAATGCCTAAAATTCGCACAGTACTTCTCCTGCCTTTTAAATTTTTACTTTGCTACTTTTATAACGTAAGACCAATATTTGTTTGGCCATCTTCAAGGGCAAACTTTTTAAGTGCCTTTACGCTATCAGAGGTAATACGCCCCATATTTTCTACAAAATCAATTAGCTCACCTAATACTTCAATTTCATACTGCATTAATGGATGCTCTCTAACTGCAGTGTTATCTGCAACCTCGCCCTCAACCGTCATTTGATATTCAATAAAGCGCGCTACGGTTGCTTGAGATATTTTGCTAACGCTAATGAACTCTTGCTCATCTTGCGCCATTAAACCGTGCATTAAGCTAAGTAAAGACGTTGCAGCATCAATAGCAGGGTAAGTACCAAACATATCAAAATCAGCAAGCTCAGGAACATTAGGTTCTATTTTTTCAACTTGTTTTTCGAGATCTATTTTACTCTTAGGCAGTAATATTTTTTCCCAACAAACATTAAGCGAACTACGTAATAAGGTTTCGTCACCAAATCCCGTTGCTTCGCTAAATAAACCGTAATTTGGCAGCATTCGCTCTATTAAAGCACTCGCTAAAACGGCTTTCTGTAAATAGTTAAGCTCTCTAATACGCTGAAAATTATTTGCTTTAGTCATTCTTTAACGTCTCACACGACCAACAAAAATCGAATGTTGATCCATTATGCTCATTACAGTTAGGGCATACCCAATCTGGAGCGGATTGTTTTACTTGTTGATAGTTTACCAATATTTGTCGCGCATGGCGCTCTTTTATCGCATAAACCTGCACACTAACTTGTGTTTGATCAAATGGAATTTCTCCCATTGCGCCTTGGAGCATCTCACCTTTTATTTTGCATTCAATGCCACTGGTTTGTATTAAACCTTTAATAATATTAGCTTCAAGGGTGTTTTCGGCTTTATAAATTGTAACCCATTGAAAGGAGCTATCTGTTGAGTTTTTATTATTAATATTTTGCAATATTCACCTCATTTATTTTGTGTTAACAATATCCTGCGCTAAATTATTAGCATGCTGCACTTTTAGGGAATAAACATGACACTTACAACCCCGGGCCTACTTTTCCCGGCCATATCGCTGCTATTACTAGCCTATACAAACCGATTTTTAGTTTTAGCGCAATTAATTAGGGAGTTAAATGCGCGCGAAGGTGAATCTATCCGACCTGTTGTAGTCGCTCAAATCACTAACTTACGTAAACGAATAAACTTAATCAGAACAATGCAGGTGTACGGCGTAGCCTCTTTTTTACTGTGTACATTTTCGATGTTTGCTTTATTTATTGAATTTAATACCACAGGGATTATTTTATTTGGCATTAGCTTAGCTTGTTTAAGTTTATCGTTATTAACGTCTTTATTCGAAATACATATTTCCTGTGATGCGATTGAGATAGAACTGCAAAGCATCGAAAACAAACCATTAAGCAGCCGAATAAATCGAAATTTCATAAAGTAAGTTCATATACAGCAAGTGCCCTATTATTTGTCATAATCATGTTATATGTACGCCTCATTTTGGGGCGTACCTTTTATTATTTAAAACAATTAATTTCCAGCCCTCCAACTAACCTACTGACTAAAAATAACTTAATCTAAGCAATTAATTGCAAAAATATAGATAAAGAACAACAAAAAACTGATTATTAATTATAAAAGCAATACTATTTGGTCGCTTTTCTCTTTAATTAATACTAAAAGGGGGGTATCCTTCTGGAAACACGTATGAACTTACAAAAGTATATCAATATAGAATTTTACTAAACTTTAGAATAAAAATTAATATATTTGATGTCCGTAGTATCTGCGACTTACTTATAAAAAGGGACTATAAAGTGAGATTTGAACAATTAGAACAATTTGTAGCACTTGGTATATTACGTCATTTTAGACAAGCTGCTGAACAAACCCAAATCAGTACTTCAGCGCTAACGCGCAGCATTCAAACACTTGAAAATGAAATGGGATATGAGTTAGTAAAACGCTCAACTCGTTCTGTTAAATTAACGCCTGAAGGCGAACTTTTTCTTGAATATGCTAGAACGACTCTATCGGAACTTGAGCTAACGAAAAAACGGATTTTTCAATCAGTAAACGGTAATGCTAACGAAAAGCTGGTTATTGGCTATACCAATAAGGCAAGCAGCATAGTACCTATTTCTTGTGGGCAGTTTTTAGCTCAATATCCACATATAAAAATTGAAATGCAATTACAAGATCAGCAAGAGCTAACACGTAAACTCCAACAAGGAGAAATAGATATAAGTGTATACTCTCAAGCTATTAATAGTATTGGCAGTGATATTCACTTACCTGATCAGCTTGTATTATTTGTTTCAAAAAATCACCCTCTTGCACATAAAAACGATATAAGTAAGCAAAACCTTGATAGCTACCCTATGTTTGGCTGCTTCTCTCAATCGAAACAAGTGCAAACCATGCTTAATGAAGCTATTGATTCTTTAAATAAATCATCAAGTATTAAAGTGGGCAGTATTGAGCAAGTAATGGCTGGCGTAGTTAAATCAGATCATTTTGCTATTGCAAGCATTGAACATGCAAACACAATCGCAGAAAACCCTGAACTCGTGCAACTGAAAACAAATAAAGATTTAAACCACGAACAACTCGTAGTACAAACAAGCCAGCAAACCTCTATTACTGAACATGTAGAGCATTTACTATCGCTTATAAAGAAAGCGGGAGCTACATTTAGCTAATCCAATATTTTAAAAAGTGCGGCGTAATAAACAGTAGCTTTAAATCGCTTTTCGGCTACACTGTCGCACCTTTTTTAAACAGCTGATGTGGATGAACACACTTTTTGGTCCTGATGTCTATTTAGATGATATAGAACGCCAAGGATACACCGTAATTCATGACGCGCTTATTGCCGATTTAGTTAACGATTTAGTTGCAGACTGCCACCGTATAAACCCTCACTTTAGCCTTGCCGGTATTGGTCGATTAAATAACTTACAAATAGATAAAACTATTCGTACTGACAAAACTTATTGGTTTGATGGCAGTTCTCAAGCACAGCTTACTTATCAGGCAATAATGCAAAGTATAAAGACCACGTTGAATCGCAGCTTTTTTATGGGGCTATTTGATTACGAATGTCATTATGCAAAATATACACAGGGGGACTTTTACAAAAAGCACTTAGATGCATTTAAAGGTCGATCTAATCGTGTATTTACAACGGTGCTTTATTTAAATACGCCAGAGCAAGGTGGCGAACTTGTTATTTATAAACCTAAAAGTAAAGAAGTAGAAATAACCATTAAACCAACGGCTGGAACATTGGTTATGTTTGAAAGCGAACGTTTTGCTCACGAAGTACTTCCCGCCGTTGATGAGCGCTACTCTATTGCTGGATGGTTTAGAAAAAACGCCTCTATTAGCGGCATTATTGATCCGCCCAGGTAGCTCTAAATAGTGCATTTTAACAGCCTTTATTGTGGCCTTAAAATGCTATTGGGTATGAAAGTAATAACCCTATAAAGATAGCCAAGCCCACATAATGATTATTCAAAAACGCTTTAAAGCAGGCGTCCCTCTCTCGTTTATGAATAAGCATTTGTTGGTATACCAATAGGCTCGCAGCAATGCTTAAAGCAGCGCCAAACGCGACACTTAAATGATTACTTATACCAATAAAAGCAATCAGCGCTATAAATACGGCATTAAGTAAAAAGATAATGTGGCGGTCGTATTTACCAAATAAAATAGCGGTTGATTTTACCCCTATTTTTAAATCGTCATCCCTATCAACCATGGCATACATCGTATCGTAGGCGACTGTCCAACAAATATTAGCTATAAATAATAACCACGCCTGCTGTGGTAGTGCATTAATTGAAGCCATATACGCCATTGGAATAGCCCAACCAAATGCAGCTCCTAAAACGACTTGAGGTAATTGTGTATAGCGTTTCATAAAGGGATAACAAAAGGCTAAAGCCAAAGCCCCAAAAGAAAGCAAAATAGTATTAACGCTCAGCATTAATACTAAAATAAATGCTATAACAATTAGCAGTGAAAATAGGCTAAGTGCTTCACCACTACAAACCTGCCCTGAAGCAAGCGGTCGCTGAGCAGTACGCTTTACAGAGCCATCAATTTTCCTATCTGCAAAGTCATTAATTACGCACCCTGCGCTTCGCATAACAATAACGCCCAAAGTAAATATGATAAAGTTGAGTAAGCTCGGCATTCCGCTATTAGCAAGCCACAATGCCCAATATGTTGGCCACAGTAATAACAAGGTACCAATGGGCTTATCTATACGCATTAGCTGTATATAGTAAGGAATATGTTTTGGTTTTAAAGTAGCTAATCTCATGAGTACAAATACGCCCCGGGTAAAAATACTTCACACACTAAAAACTTATATTCTTTGAGTGAAAATACACTTCGGCGACCCAACAAGTTTTTTTCAGGTAAGTTTAATTTTGCAACTAATTGCTGAACGGGATGCTTGGCATCAAAAGAAGCAATTTCTATATCAGTTCGTTTTAGTCCAGGGTCTTGAAATATCACATCACCAAGAGGTCGTTCGCCCATATTGTGCAAAGGATTGCTCGAATCATTTTTAGGAAGCCAGCTTTGTGCGTACACCATAGGTTTGTTATCGCACAATAAAAGTACTTCTCGATTAATCGCCGTTTTAGCAGTACTGTTTAGTAATAATTTTTGCTCTGTGCTTAAAGTAAATAACTGCTCACTTAATACTTTTACACTAAAAATTTTTGAGTTACTTTTTAATTTAGCCGTTAAAGAGTTAGGCTCAAAAAGCCACTCTCGCTCTAGAGGAGATAAATCACTTACATAAGAAGTGAACTGCCAATTAGCAGACATAGACAGGGGATAAGTAATCACAATAGCTCAACAAAATAAAAAACAACAGAATGATACCATTGCAAAAGCATTTGAAAAAGTGATGTTTTATAACCATAAATAATTGGTTGGCGCTGTTTATTACCTACTATTAAGTATAAACTATTTATAACAGGTTTTTAGAAACGCTTTAAATATGAAAAAAATAGTATACGTATATCTTTTTACATTCTTTGTAAGCTTTATAGCTCGTGCTGAATCTACAGTTGGTTATTTTGGGTTTCAGCCAGATATAGTAACCAATTACATCAGTTACTCAAATAAAAAAATGGGATATGTGCGCGTCAGTGTTGATTTAATGCTTGATAATACAACTGATATCGCAATTGTTGAACACCATACTCCTCTGCTTCGTGATGCACTTGTCAAAATATTATCTAAAGAACCAGAAGAAAAAATAAAATCACTTATTGGTCGAGAAGAAATACGTGCAAAGTGCGCCGAAAAACTAAAAAGCCTGTTAAAAGAAGAAACAGGGCAAGAGATCATCCGTGAAGTCTTGTTCACTAAATATTTATATCATTAGTATTTAACGGTTAACGTTAAATATTTTAGCGGTATAGGCAAAAGCCATGCCGCTAACTAACCCACCTAAGTGCGCCCAATTAGCCATACCAACAAACAATACATCTGCAAAACCAAGTACTAGCCAAATCAACATAAAGCCAATAATTGCGGTACTAACCAGCGCAGGTTTGTTCGGATTTAAAAAGCTATGAATCCAACAAAAACCAAGTAACCCATATACCACACCGCTCAAACCGCCAAAGTTGGGACCAACCATTAAATATTGTGCCCAATTACTAATAAGTGCAGTCACTAAAAACAAGCCTATTAAGCTTAGTTTTCCGCATTGTTTTTCAATATTGTCACCAAGCGACATCCACCAAATTAAATTAAACACTATATGCATCGCGCTAAAATGTACGAGCGCGGGCGTCAACCAACTTAAAGGCTGCGTAGGTTTAAACTGCATCATAGTGTAAATGGTTTCAAAACCACCTAGTAAAAAAGCAAAATAAATTATTACGCTTACAATACTTACGGTTTGATTTAACCAGCTGAGCGCTTTAAAACGGGCTATTAGATTGAGCGATTGCCCTTGATATTTAAGCGGCGATTGCGTGCTGCCTACATCCCAAGATGCTTGTAGGTATTTTTCATGATTAGGGTTTTGTGTAAATTCAGCCCATAACGGCTGAACTTGATGAAAGTCCTCCTCAGTCACACTAATAATGACATTACTGCCATCTGCCGAGTGTATCTTTGCATCTAAACCTTGGCTTTTTAAATAATCTATAAAGCCTTGTGCGGCGCGCGGGTTATTTAAACTGCCAAGCTCTATCATCGCTCTACTTTCTCGCTGTAAGCTGCTTCCCAAGCGGTAAAGCCACCATCCATGCTATAAACATCTTCAAAGCCTTGTTCAACTAAATAGCTAGCGGCGCCTTGAGAACTCATACCGTGGTAGCACACAATTATAATTGGCTGATCGAATTCTTTTTCCATCATAAATTGAGCAATATTACCGTTAGAAAGTGCCTCAGAACCTGGGATATGACCTGCTTGATACGAATTAGGATCGCGAATATCTGCAATTACAACGTCTTCTTTATCTAAAAGCTCTAACGTTTGCGCTATAGAAATATGTTTAAATGCCATTGAAGTCTCTTTAATTAATAGTATAAAAAAGGCGGCTAAAGCCGCCCTTCTTGTAATTTAGGTGGGAGTTAATCCCAGTTTAAAATTACTTTACCTGACTGACCTGAAATCATCATATCAAAGCCAGCTTGGAAGTCATCCACAGAATACTGATGTGTAATGATTGGATTCAAATCAAGACCAGATTGAATCAAGCTTGCCATTTTGTACCACGTTTCGAACATTTCGCGACCGTAAATACCTTTAATCACTAAGCCTTTAAAAATAACTTGGTTCCAGTCAACCGCCATATCTGATGGTGGAATACCTAGCATGGCAATTTTGCCGCCGTGGTTCATGTTATTAAGCATTGAATTAAAAGCACTTGGCACACCTGACATTTCAAGGCCAATATCAAAGCCCTCTGTCATACCTAGCTCTTTCATTACATCTTCAAGCTTTTCGTTGGCCACATTTACAGCGCGTGACGCGCCCATTTTACGCGCTAAATCTAGACGGTATTCGTTTACGTCGGTAATAACAACGTGGCGAGCACCCACATGTTTTGCAACAGCCGCTGCCATAATACCAATTGGACCTGCCCCCGTGATCAGTACATCTTCGCCAACCAAGTCGAACGATAATGCGGTATGCACTGCATTGCCAAATGGGTCAAAAATAGAGGCTAATTCGTCAGAAATATTATCTGGAATTTTAAATGCATTAAATGCAGGAATAACTAAATATTCAGCAAATGCACCTTCACGATTTACGCCAACACCTGTTGTATTACGGCATAAATGTACACGCCCAGCACGACAATTTCGACAATGTCCACAGGTAATATGGCCTTCGCCCGATACGCGGTCGCCTACTTTAAAGCCACGAACTTCCTGACCCATATCAACGACTTCACCAACATATTCATGACCAACAACCATAGGAGTAGGAATCGTTTTACTTGCCCATTCGTCCCACTTGTAAATATGTACGTCGGTACCACAAATAGCTGTTTTGCGAATTTTAATCAGTAAGTCGTTGTGACCCACTTCTGGCTTTGGTGCATCTGTCATCCAAATGCCCGGTTCTGCTTTTAATTTAGATAATGCTTTCATAATCCACACTCAACTAAAAAACCGAAGCGAGGCTTCGGTTTAAAATAAAATTAAATAACGCCCATTTCTTTACCAATACGGGTAAATGCATCAATAGCAATATCAAGTTGCTCAATGCTATGCGCCGCTGAAATTTGTGTACGAATACGAGCTTGCCCTTTTGGTACTACTGGGAATGAAAAACCGGTGACGTAAATACCTTCAGCAAGTAGCTTATCAGCCATTAACGAGGCTACTTTTGCATCGCCTAGCATTACGGGGATGATTGCATGATCTTTACCTGCACACGTAAAACCAGCAGCTTCCATTTGCTCACGGAAATATTTAGCATTTGACCAAAGTTTAGCGCGAAGCTCGCCGCCATCCTCTAGCATTTCAAGTACTTTAATTGATGCCGTAACAATTGAAGGGGCTAATGAGTTTGAGAACAAATAAGGGCGTGAACGTTGGCGTAACCATTCAACAATTTCTTTTTTACCCGATGTATAGCCACCTGAAGCGCCGCCTAGCGCTTTACCTAAAGTACCGGTAATAATATCTACACGGTCTAATAC
The DNA here is from genome assembly GCF_015864365.1 of Pseudoalteromonas sp. SWXJ133. Lineage (NCBI taxonomy): Bacteria > Pseudomonadati > Pseudomonadota > Gammaproteobacteria > Alteromonadales > Pseudoalteromonadaceae > Pseudoalteromonas > Pseudoalteromonas sp. SWXJ133. Next base: position 24,651 of record NZ_JADYXJ010000031.1, on the reverse strand, counting down.
ATTACAGTACTCTGGTGTACCTTTACCGTTTTCACCAACAAAGCCGACTGCATGAGAGTCATCAACCATAACAAGTGCATCGTATTTATCGGCTAAGTCGCACACCGCTTCTAAATTACAGATAACGCCGTCCATAGAGAACACGCCATCGGTCGCTATTAACTTCGTTTTAGCACCTGCTTCATCGGCTGCAATAAGTTGCTTTTCAAGATCTGCCATATCGTTATTTGCATAACGAAAACGCTTAGCTTTACATAAACGTACGCCATCAATAATTGATGCATGGTTTAGAGAATCAGAAATAATAGCGTCTTCTGCGCCTAGAATGGTTTCAAACAAACCGGTGTTTGCATCAAAACATGAAGAATATAGAATGGTGTCTTCTGTTTCTAAAAACTCACTGATTTTTTTCTCTAGTGTTTTATGAATATCTTGCGTACCACAAATAAAACGAACAGACGCAACACCAAAACCATGATTATTTAAACCGTTTTGCGCAGCTTCAATTAGCTCTGGACTATTAGCTAAACCTAAGTAGTTATTAGCACAAAAGTTGATTACTTTACCTGACGCAACTTCGATTTGAGCTTGCTGCTGAGATTTAATAATACGTTCGCTTTTATACAAACCTTCGGTTTTTACGTCTTCAATTTGCTGTTGTAGCTGGCTAAAAAAAGCAGATGCTCTCATCTGTGTTCTCCATTAATTTGAACGGGTAAACAACCACATTTAAGCGACTGTTTATTATGGGGGGTATTGTAAAAGTTTAATGGGGAAAATGCACGGTTTGCAGTTCGTCGCAAACGCCCTAAACTGGAAGGAATTCCTGCCAGTTTACAGGCTAATCTGTTTAGTTTATTTATGTATTTAAAAGTGCAGGTAAACTGTTTAAAGAATCGATAATTAAATCAGCCTCTTGCTTAGCACTTTCATCAAAGCTTTGACCCGAACGCACTAAAACGCGGGTCGTAATGCCCGCTTTTTTCGCAGCCTGCATATCACTGAGTTTATCGCCCACCATTATACTGCAAGCAGGGTCGATGTTATGCTCTTGTATGCCTTGTAATAACATACCTGGCGCAGGCTTTCTGCAACTGCACTCTTTCAAATATTCAGGGTGCGCTTTTTTAGGGTGATGAGGGCAAAAGTACACATCGGCAACTTCAATACTGTGATCGCTAAATTGGGTTTTCATCCAATCAGTTAGTGCTAAAAAATCAGCTTCGGTGTAATAACCTCGACCAATTCCAGATTGATTAGTGACGATTATGATTTTATAGCCCGCATCATAAAATGCTTTACAAGTACTAAAAACACCTTCAATAAATTCAAATTTATCGCTTTGATACACATAACCATGATCAACGTTTACCACGCCATCTCGATCTAAAAAAAGCGCTTTATTTTTTTGTTGTGCGTTCATTACAAAGACTCTTTTTGTACAACATGGTTAAACATCGCTTTTACATCATCAACTGTAATTTGACTCATTAAATCATCGCCTTTTACGCGCGTACCCCACGGTACTTGCTTAGTCGTTTTACCGGTTTGCTTAAGCAAATTTTGGTGATAAACCTCAACCACGTAATCTTGATATAAGTAAGGGCCTGTTCGTGCAGGGTTTGAATGTGCATATAAACCAATAACCGGCGTACCAACCGTTACCGCCATATGTGCAGGGCCTGTATCGGGCGCGAGCACTAAACTGCCACGCTTTAACACGCACAACAACTCTTTGAGTTTCGTTTTACCCACTAAATTTAAAATAGGTGTTTTACTATACTCAACAATACTATTTGCTAGGTTAATTTCAAGTTCTGTTGGCCCCCCCGTCAATACCACCTTAAAGCCTTGCTCATTTGCATAATCAGCCAATGCTGCATAACGATCCGCGAGCCAATTGCGCTGTGCTTTACTTGCTGCTGGCGATATTACTAACAGTTTATTAGTTAGGTACTCTGGTGTTAGTAGTTCATCGGCAACCGCTTGGTCTTGCTCTGTATATGGCATGTCCCAACTCGGTTTATAATCAGCTACACCAACGGCTTTAGCAAAACCTTTAAAACCTTCAAGCACATGCGCCTGAGCTTGTGGCTCTATTCGTTTATTAATAAACAAGCTGTGCAATTCTTTTGAACGCGCCCAATCGAACCCTATTTTTACTTTTGCCGGAATACAACGCGCTACAAACCCAGCCCTTAATGCAACTTGCATATTAAGTAGTACATCAAACTGTTGATCTTTAAAGCGTTGCTTTAAGCTTTTAAGTGCTGCTTTACCTTGTTTTTTATCAAATACCACCAGCTCAACGCCCGGTAAGTCGGCAAGTAGCATGGCTTCTATTTTGCCAATAACCCACGTGATTTTTGCATTAGGGTGTGCTTTTTGAATAGCTTGTACAGCACTCACACCATGACATACGTCACCAATGGCTGAGAGTCTTAATATACAAATAGATGAATAGTTAGGAGCTTGAGTCACACATTCCCTTAGGTAATAAATACAAAAGCCGATCTTAAATTATAATCACGCTATTGCAAGCACTTATCCTCAGCTTTAAAACGCGCTAATATAGGCACATTATTTAGCAATTACACAGAGCTATGTTTAAACAACACGTACAAGGCAGTCACACTGTATTAAGCCACCCTAAATACACAAGCCAAATTACCCTCGATTGGTTTGATGCAAATTATTGGCAACAACAAAATAAAATTGTGGGCGCCAAAAAGGGCCGAGCAACTGCGTGGTTTTTTAAACAAGACGAATTAACAGCCGTACTTAGGCATTATTGGCGCGGTGGCTTAGTGGGTAAATTGCTAAGCGATCAGTATTTATATACTGGGCTTGAACAAACCCGTGTGTATAAAGAGTTTAGCTTAATGAGTAAACTTATAGAGCTTGGTTTAAACGTACCACCCCCTATTGCAGCTAAAGTAACGCGTAGCGGATTAATTTATCGTGGTGATATTATTACAGAGGCTGTTAAAGACGCTAAAAGTGTACTCGACATATTAATTGAACGCTCATTGACTGAAGATGAGTTAGAGGGAATAGCTAAAACAATCGCGCTATTTCATTCAAAAGGTGTGTATCACGCTGATTTAAACATTAATAACATTTTGTTTGATGATACTGGTGATGTGTATATTATCGACTTTGATAGAGGTGAAATAAGAGCGCCTAACCCACAATGGCAACAAAGTAATATGGCACGTCTTGAGCGCTCGTTTTTAAAAGAACAGGGTCGAAATAATGTATTTAATTGGCAAGTGAGTGACTTTCAAACTCTACACAGCAACTACCTTAAAGCTTTATCAGGCGCTAGTTAACTAGCGCTAAATACTGCAGAGCAACCTGCTCTACCTGTACTTGCTTTAAAATCGCTGCACTTTCTACATTAGGTTTGTCAGTTAATACCTGCTTAACTGCATTGGCTAATGTCTCACTTTGTTGAACGGGTACTAAGTATTTACTTAGCTCGCCTGTTAAAATCTCGCTTGGTCCAAATGTACAATTAGTGCTGACTACCGGAGTACCCACCGCTAAAGCCTCAATTAATACCGTTGGAAGTCCTTCAAAATCAGAACTCAACACTAAAGCTTTGGCATGCTTAATCCAGTTGTACGGGTTTTGTTGAAATCCTGGCACTACTAACTGTTTTTCTATGCCGTATTCCTGTGCAAGCTTTAGCGCTTTAGCCGGTTTATTACATAAAAGTACTAACTTGTATTTTTTATCGAGCTTTGCAAATGCTGCAAATAATATATCGTGGCGTTTTTGTTTGGCGAGTCTTCCTACATGAATTAAGTAGGGCTCATTTGGGATATTGTTATTTTGCTCATTTGCTTGCTGTCTTATTTTTTCAAAATCGAACGGGTTGTAAATAGTCGCAATTGCACTTGGGTTAATTAAATCCCCTTGTATTATTTCTTTTTCAACACCCTTTGATACGCAAATAAGTGATTTACCATTTAAATTTTGCTTACTTTTTTTAAGATATAAGTATGAAAATGGACCTAACTTTTTTTGACGTGCAAGTTCTGCATTAACTGAGTTGTGAATAACAAAATGAACATTTTTGATATTACTACGCGCGAGCAAGTTATTACTTCTATCAAGATTAGAAAGCACTAAATCAATATTGCCCAGCTCGCTTTGTTTTTTTTCAAACCACGCTTCTAGTTTTAATACGCTATTTTTACGTTGCCAAAATCTATCAACTTTAGATGCTCTATCAGTAAATAAACTATCAACATTAACTATATCAGGGACATCATACTCAATATTGCTAGCAAGAGATAAAATAGTGACGCTGTGGTGTAAGTTAGCCATTTTTTCAGTCAGAGTAAGCATTACTTTCTCAGCTCTTCCCCCACTAATGAATCTATTACAATAACAATATTCATTGACTTTCCCCTGCGAGCATACTTTTTATACCATTAATGATTACATCGTAACTATTTGAATTATCTGACTGATTATATTTATCAATAAACTCATTATAAAAAGGCTCGGCAATAACTTGGGCTATTTTCGTAGTAATTTCATCAACATCAAGATTTGCTTTAATTACAACACCTCTATTAGCACAATGCTCCAAACGTGTATTTTGATCTTTAGAAATTGCACATGCCACAACGGGAGTTTGAACTGCAATTGCTTGCAATAATGTATCGCCACCACTCAGCAATGCAATTTTAGCTTGACTCATTAATGCTAAAAAATCAGTATTTTGCAGACTTGCTAAACAAATAAGCTCATCACTTTTAGGAATGCTTTTGTTATAATTTGGACCAAACACAATAATGGCTTTTAAGCCAGTGAGCTTAGTTATTTTAAGTGCAGCTTCAAAATATACATCGGCGCAGTTGAGATTATTTACACTATGGCCGCCTGAACCAGCATTAACAATAAAGTAGTCATTCGGTACTAAATTATAGCGATTCAAAACATCACGTTTTTGCACACTAGAAGCAAATGCAACAAAAGGCCCTACATTACGAGGATGTGCTAAGGGAAACATGTCTAACTTCGTACTTTCAGCCCATGTAAGTGGCTCAATACAATAATCAGGCTGTACAACCCAATGTGTATCAATTAAATTAATTCTGTTAAGTTTTAATCCTTTTGCACGTTTTTTTGCATGCTGAGAAATAAATATAACTTTAGCGCCTACCTTTTTGGCCGCTTTCATATGCCCTGCACGCCCTGCACAATCAAAAACAACGATATCGGGTTTAAACGTTTCTATAAAATCGCAAACAGAATCTAGCTCTTTAGTCGCGGAGTGCTCTAGTAGTGTGGTTTCAAAAGGGCAGTCTTTTGCGTAGCTTGTATGTTTATTTAGTATAAAGTGAATATCAAGGGAGTCTGCAAGTTCACTTTGTAAACTCTGAGCCAACAACAACGAGCGCATATATTCACCAATACCTTGTGGTGATGATACAGGGATAAATAAAAGTCGTTTGTTACTCATTATATTCTCAATTTTCTATTTGATCAGTAGTATACCAACACCGTAGTTTTTACGATAGACGGGTTTTATTTATACATTTAAATAAACACTAATAAATTGATTATTTACTGCATTCCACTGCTTTGATTGATAAACTTGACCACAATATTAATCACAAGGATCTGAACTTTGCGAAACAGAATCTTTCTACTTTCGACTATTTTTTGCGCAGTAAGCGCGTCAGTAAACGCTGAACCCTGGGTAAAGCCAGATGATTACGGTCTAAGAGCTGATATTCAACAATTAGCAGATGCAGGCGTCATTTTAGCACCTGTGACAACCTACCCGCTTATGTGGAAAAGTTTTATAAGCGATGTTGATAGTATGCCGCTGGAGCAATTATCTCCAAGCTTGCAAGATGCTTTATTACGCGTTAAACATCGATATAAATCAGAAAATAGTAGTTCGCATAGTTTTCAATTATCAGCATTTTCAGCGACAGACCCGATTGTAGCAACGAGCTTTGGCGCCACCGAGACTCAAGAAACCGAACTTTCTGCAGCTTATTCCTACTTAGGTGATAATTTTGCAGCTAAAGTGGCTGTAAATTATAGAAAAGACGGTAAAAAATGTTTAGTCGATGGAAAAACGATAGATGACATTGAAACCAATGCACAAGCACTAACTGATTGTAATGATACCTCATTTGACGATAGTTACTTAGCGTATCGTTTAGGTAATTGGATTTTTAGAGCCGGTGCAGTTGAGCAGTTTTGGGGCCCAGGTGTTGATAACAGCTTAATTATGTCAGGTAACGCAAAACCACTCCCAGCATTGAGTGTTACTAGAGAGAAAAGTACCGCTTTTGAAACACCGTGGTTAAGTTGGATTGGTCAATGGAGCTTTACAGCACAAATGGCTAAACTTGAGTCTACGCGAGTTATTCCTGATGCGTTATTGTGGAGCACTCGTGTTAATTTTCGCCCTATTCAACAGTTAGAAATTGCACTTAGCTGGTCTGCACAATGGGCCGGTGACGGTCAGCCTAGTTCAGCCGGTGATTTTATTGATTTAGTTACGGGTGGCGGAGAGTGTGTAGGTAATGCTGAGCAATGTCAAAAAGAAGGAGAAACTCGCTTAGGTAATCAACTTGCGGGTATAGATATACGTTGGTCAGATACTTTATTTAATCAACCATATGCAGTCTATGCCAGCACCATAGGCGAGGATACTAGTGGCGGTATAAAACCAGTTGACAGAGCCTATTTGTATGGTGTGCAAACTACACAACGAATATACGATCAAAGCGTATTAATAAATGTAGAGTACATAGATACAGGTGTTTCATGTTCAGCAGAGTCTACAAATGAAAATTGCTACTATGAGCACTCAGATTACAAATCTGGTTATCGTTACCACGGCCGTACTATTGGCTCTACTTATGATAACGATACGCAATCAGTTGTTTTAACTTTATTAGGCCAGCTGTCGAATGGTAATGATTGGCAGGTAAAACTGCGCAGTGTTGATTATAATAGTGACAATCGCGATCGTTATCCTAACAATCCTGACTTAGGAAATACAATTACTAAAACAGGGTTTAACTCTAAGCAGTTAGAACTTCGTTACAGAATGCTTTCTATGGGCGGCCGCGTTACTTTAGGTGCTTTTGCATCTAACAACGACGGTGCTGAAAACGATACTTCTGCATTTGCCAAGTACGAATACAACTTTTAATAAACAACTTTATTAAAATTAAAAAAGGGATGAAAACCGTGTTTTCATCCCTTTTTTGTATTTTTAGTAACTTAAATCAGTAATTACTGTTTGATTTTACTTATTACTTTTGATGTTGAGCACCCATCTAAAAATTCAAGCACTTCAACTTTTCCGCCATGGCGAAGTACATGCTCAGCACCCGCTATTTGCTCTACGGTGTAGTCGCCACCCTTAACTAAAATATCAGGGCTTATTTGCTCAATTAATTTAGCGGGAGTGTCGTTTTCATCTAGGCTACCAAATGGAATAACCCAATCAACAGATGAAAGTGCGCTAAGTACCATTGCACGCTCATCTAGCGGGTTAATAGGACGATCTGCCCCTTTTAAACGCGTAATTGATTCATCGTTATTTAATCCAACAACAAGCCTGTCACCTCGCGCTTTAGCTTGTGCTAAATAACGCACATGCCCAGCGTGTAAAATATCAAAGCAGCCATTAGTAAACACTATTGTTTCGCCATTTTGTTTTGCAAACTCAATATGTTGAAGGACATCATCAAATGGTGTTTGGTAATGCTCACCAGTGGTATGTAAATACTGACCAAGCTTGCGGCTTAGCTCTTCTGGCGAAACTGTAGCTGCACCAAACTTACTCACAACGATACCTGCGGCTAAATTAGCAATTTCGACAGCATCTTTAGGTTCCATGCCCGCGCCAAGCATAACAGCTAATGTAGCTATAACCGTATCACCGGCCCCGGTTACATCGCTTACTTCAAGCTCTTGCGCTGCAAAATCAAATTTTTCATCTGCACTAATAAGCGACATACCTTGCTCAGAACGCGTAAGCAACATAGCTTTAATGCCATTTCTGCTAATTAAATCACGCGCACTTGCGGCTAAAGCTTCTTCTGAATCGGTTTGACCACCCGCTAACTTAAACTCATGTAAATTAGGCGTAATGTAATCAGCACCTTCATATAAATGTAAATCTGGCGATTTAGGGTCGATTAAAACCGTTTTTCCGGCGCCCTTAGCAAGACTTACCATCTCTTTAATTAAGCTTAAAGATCCTTTGCTGTAATCAGAGAACACAATAAAATCGTATTCATCAAGTACAAGCTCTAAACGGTTTAATAAAAGTTGGCTGTGTTGCTCGGTAAATGTTTCTTCTAAATCAAGACGAACCAGTTGTTGGTGGCGGCTAATAACACGCATTTTTGAAATAGTCGGTAAATCACATACACTGACTAATTGTGAACTTATTTTTTCACCTTTTAGAATAGTCTCTAAAATCTGCCCGCTTTCGTCTTCACCAATTAAGCCCAGTAAGCCAACTTTTGCATCTAACCGGGCTATATTTTTTGCAACGTTAGCTGCGCCGCCCGCTTTGTCTTCAAATTTACTTACCTTAACAACAGGTACTGGCGCTTCAGGCGAAATTCGACCTGTATCACCATACCAATAACGATCTAGCATTACGTCGCCAACAACTAATATTCGTGCCGCTGATAAGTTTTTTAATAACGATAAATCCATTACTGCTGCTCCGCAACAACCATATCCATGGCTTCACATAACCAGTGACCTATAAACATGTGAGCTTCTTGAATACGTGCTGTTTCGTCATTTTTTATAATGATAGGTAACTTAGCAATATCTTTTACTTTACCGCCATCACGTCCAGTTAATGCCACTGTAAAAGCGCCTAGTTTATTTGCAGCTTCTAATGCTAAATTAATATTATTACTAGTACCTGATGTGGTTAAACCAATTACCAAATCTTCTGGCTTACATAGCGCTTGAACTTGGCGTTCAAACACCGTATCAAAGTGATAATCGTTGCTGTGTGCTGTTAAAATTGATGTATCTGTAGTCAATGCCATAGAAGCAAGCGGACCACGTTCTAATTTGTAACGCACTACAAATTCTGCTGCTAAATGCTGCGCATCGGCTGCACTACCGCCGTTACCAAACCAAACAATCTTGCCACCAGCTTGTAATGCACTGTGGCATGCTTCTAACAGTTGCATAGATTCTTGATGATAAGCTTCCATCGTTTCAAATAATGCTTGATGACGGTTTAATGTTTCAACGTAGCTAGTTGCCACTGAATCGATAATTGACATGAAAAATTCCTCTAGGAACTGAAATAGCAGGGAAAAATTAAATCCATTATTCCATAATTTTATTTAATTGTGTGCATTTTATCGGGTTATAACTGAACCCAGACCATATTTTATTGCGAGTATGTTTAGAAAACGGCTATTTCACGGTAAACTAACGCCACTTCCCTTTAAGAAAGATCAGTATGGCACGCATTTTTTACTCTCTAGCATTAATTTTTATTAGCCCACTGATTGTATTTTATCTCTATATTTTACGAGGTAAAAAAAACCAAGGCTATCGTGCACACTTTAAAGAGCGCTTTGGGTTTGTCAGTAAGTCTTTATTTACGACTAAAACCAAACCTTTAGTTTTTCATTGTGCTTCTGTTGGTGAGGTACTAGCCGCAACGCCGCTTATTAAAGCTTTGCAAAAAGCGCATCCAAATTTAAATATATTTATAACCTGTAATACTCCAACAGGCAGAGAGCAAATACTTAACCAGTTTAAAAATACTGTGGCGTGTAGCTACTTACCAATCGATTTTCCGTTTGCGACAGCCCGATTTTTAAAGCGTATAAAGCCACAAGCATTATGTATTTTAGAAACCGAGCTATGGCCTAATTTAATGGCGATAAGTCACAAAAAAAATATACCGGTACTTGTCATCAATGCAAGACTCTCTGAAAAGTCGCAGCAAGGCTATCAAAAGGTCGCTAAATTAACGCATATTATTATGCGCTCAATTACAGTACTTGCGAGTCATAACAAGGCAGATGCGGAGCGTTTTATAGAGCTTGGTCTCGAAACTTCAAAAAGCCATGTAACAGGTTCAATTAAATTTGATATAACACCAAGTGACGAGCAATTAGCTGAAGTACTCAACCTTAAACAGCTTTATAACAGTAATGAAGACAATAACGATGAACGCTTTGTATGGGCAGCAGGCTCAACACATCCTGTAGAACATGAATTAGTATTGGCAGCTCACCAACAGTTACTAAAAAAGCAACCTAATGCATTACTTATAATTGCCCCGCGCCATCCAGAGCAATTTGATAAAGTAGCTGAGCTTTTAACACAAAGCCCATTTAGTTTTAGCCGTCGTAGCCAAAATAACTACAACAATGAACAAGTACTCCTTGCTGATACGCTTGGTGAATTACAGTGTTTATATGGCGCTGCAAATGTAAGCTTTATTGGTGGCAGCTTAATTCGCAGAGGTGGGCATAACCCACTGGAATCAGCAGCGTTTTCGGTAGGTGTAATAACAGGTCCACACACATACAATTTTGATCATGTTTATCCCGAGCTAATAAAGCTTAAAGGCGCTGTAGTGGTTGATAGTAACGACGAACTAGCTAAGCAGCTCATAACGTTTAGCCAAAACACAAAAGCGTGCCAAACCTTAGGTATTAAAGCTGCGCAATGCGTAGCTAAAAACCAAGGTGCTATACAAAAAACACTTATCATTATTAACCAATATTTAGAGCCAAAACCGTGACCAACATAGCTATAAGCCAAACCCGCGAATGGGTGTCATCTGTTATTGTTAAATATAACTTTTGCCCGTTTGCCCGCAAAGAAGTAGAAAATAACTGTATTCATTACATCGTAAGCTCTGCAACGAGTATGGATGATGCTGTAATGGATATGCTTGAGCAATGTGTTGAGCTTGACCGCGAACCAGAGCGCGAAACAACCCTTATCATGTTTGACAACGGCTTTAGTGACTTTGAAGACTTTTTAGACTTGGTCGATTTAGCAAATGCGCTTTTAGTCGCGCAAGGATTTGAAGGTAAGTATCAAATTGCTAACTTTCATCCTGATTACGTATTTGCCGACAGCGATGAAAATGATGCCGCAAACTATACAAATAGAGCGCCTTTTCCTACTTTGCATTTAATTCGCGAAGCAAGTATGAGCGAAGCGCTTGATAGTTATAACGAACCTGAATCTATTCCAGAGCATAATATAAACCTAGCAAGGCGTAAGGGGATTGATTTTTGGCAGCAGTTACTTGAAGGCTGTAAAAAACCGAGCGCTTAAACGCTCGGTTTTATTTTGGTTTGTGTAAAACTTTGTGCAAAGCTGCTTACAAAACAAGGCAATAACTAACGCTTATTTTTTGACCCAGTTACCATTTACTTCAACGTAATGACCACTTTGGGTTTTTTCAATTGTTTTAGCGGCAGCAAGTGCTTCTACTTGTGAAAGTGACAAGTTATTCTTTTTAGCCAGCTTTAAGTACTGCGCTTTACGCTTTGCATTTATGTCAACAACAACTGCTTTTGCTTCTGCGTTTTGTACAACAAGCCCTAAATAACCAGAGCTATCTTCACCTACAAAACCTTGGTTTTTAGCGTCATCAAGGCTAATAGCCCACGCAGAGAACGACATACATACTGCACTAACTAACGTAATAATATTTAATTTTTTCTTCGTATTCATTTTTTAGCTCCTTAAAATAACTCACTGTCGTCACTAAACAAACTGTCGAGTTCTTTATCTACTTTTACGCGAATTTCGTGATCGACCTTCACATTTAAATTAATAGTAATGGGCTCTTTAGCAGACACCTCAACTCGGTGCGTACAGGCACTTAGTGCACTAATAGCACCTAGCGCGAGCAGTACTTTTATCAAAAACGACTGTCTCATTATTAGTTTCCTTTTTGTGAGTATTGTTGCTCAACTTTCTGTGTAATTTCGTCACTTAAACGCAGTGCGCGTAAAAGTGTAAATACGTTTTCTTCGTGGTTATAATTAAAGTTAACTTGCTGCTGCTCTTGTTTATTATAGCCTTGTAAATTAACCCCAAGCTTTAACCAGCCATCGTTTTTTAATGCCACACTGCTATTAAGTTTTTGAATATCTAAATTAGTTAATAGTCCTAATACAGGTTGCAATTCTTGCTGTTGCTGCATTACTGAATCAAACGCGGCATTATTGGTAATTTTTAAATTACCTGTTCCTTGGCTAAATAAGCTACCGTCAATTATTTCAATTTTTCCACTATCAAAATGGACAGGTAAAGACCCCGCCAAGCGCCCCGTTAATACAATGCCCGACTTATCGTCGAGTGTAACGAGTTTACTTGCATCAATGTTTTCAAACTTAACATTGGCAACTTGGTTTGGCTTCCCTATTGTGTAGGTATCTAACGAAAATTCACCACCAAACACACTTCCTTTTACATCATTTATAAGCGCGGTATTGCTACTCACTTGCCATTGCCCTTTAATCGCTTTAACTACGGCACCCGCTCTAAACTCATTTAAATTAAAGGTAGTTGGTTTTACATTAAGCTTACCTGAATTATATTCCCCGCTAAATACACTGTTTAAATCGCTCGCAAGGTAATCGTTATACAGTGCACTTGTATTACTAATTCCCATATTGAACGATGCACTTTGTAAGTTTACATCGCCACTAATATTGCCATTAAATTCGCCCTTAGTTAGCTGTGCAAGTGGCTCAAATTGCCTAATAAATGCATTTAATGGCAGCACACTTTGTTCAGGAATAACCACTTCAAATGGATGAGCTTGCGACGACATATGATGATTTATCACTAACTCAACATCGTTTATAAATGCGTGATGCGTGGCTTTTAGTGCACGACTTTGTAGCCCTGTAGACTCTGCTTTTATATTATTAAGTTTTATGTCGGGGCTATTAACAGCCTTTATATTCGTTTTTGCTGTTAGATCAGCAAATAACTCACCTACGCCTAAATTAGCATTTGCTGTTAATGTGTTACTTATATCCGTAGCTTTAAATTCTTTATATTCTGCGCTTTTTAATTGCTGAGTTAACGCTACCTCTGCGTTTAACTGTTTATCCATTTTTGCTGTTAAATCACCTTGGTATTGCACTGCACTTATATCAAACGCATCTACACTATTAAGCGTTAATTTAGCATTTATAAGCCCAATTGGTTTTGAGTCTATAAACTCACTTATATTAAAGTGACCACTAAGGCTAAGCCCATTCGCTGTTGCAGGAACAAACTCAGGCAAGCTTTCAAGCATAACGGCGTAATCGCCTTTAATTACAGCGCCAGATAACTGAGCATTAACGTTAATATTATTTATATCGGGTGTATTTATTTGAGCTGATAAAGTTGTCTGTAAGTACTCAAATGGAGATGTAATATTTAGTGTTGTATCTGTTATTAAAAAATCGAATAGCTTATCGCCTTCACTCATCAAATTAATTACAGGTACACTGAGCTCACTACCCTCTAAGCGAATTGATTGAGGGAGTTTAAGTTGCCAATTTAAAGGAACTTGTTTGCTAATAAAGCCTGCATATTCACTCGGTGGAATTAACTCAGTACAGCTTGGTGTTAGATTAATTTTGTTATTAAGCAAATCGGTATTAAACATTAACACTTGGCTATTTAAATTAAAACGAGTCGCCAACTTGCCCGTGGTTAATACGTTAATCTGGCACTGCTGATTTGTATGAGAAAATTCATACGTGTGAGCAAACTGGGAGCTAATATCGCCATTTACCTCAACCTCTATACCGTCAAAGCTAAACGCTTGCTGAGTATTAAAATTAGCATCTGCAATTAATGTATTTTTAGTGTTTATAACTTGCTTTAAAAGAGTGTCATTAATTAAAAACTGACCACTTACTTTATTAGCAGTCAAAATTGCACTCGCGTTTATATCACCCGTGACATTAAATTTATTTAGTGTGGGTTCTAATATACTTATTTTAAGTGGCTTATTGAGCTCGTCACTTTTTACTACAAACTGTTTAATGCTGATTAATGGGCGATTTAAGGGAAGCGCTAAATCGAGATTTTTAGCAAGTTGATTAGCATTATCACTTTTAGGGAGTGAATTAACTGTTAGCACTGCATTTTCAATATCTACACGCTTTGTATTTGCAGTAATACCAGTGAGTTGTAATTGTTGATTTTGATAATTTACACACACTCTGTCAGCATGAATATTTAGTTCAGACGTAATTGAAAAATCGAGACAACTTAACGTAATGCCTGCTTTTTTAAGCTCAGGCGCTATAGCCCACTGTAATAGCGGCAAGCGAAATACATAACCAAGCAGCAAGGTACTTAGCAATACAGCTCCAACAATTAAACCAACTCGCTTAAACATACTATCCTTAAATGCTTTGTGCTTTTAGCTAAAACTATACTAATCAAAAAAGGCTGCACAATGCAGCCTTTTTTATTTTACAGTAAGATTATGAATCTAACTTGTATAAACGCAAATGTAATTAACCTACATTTTTACGTGCGTTACGGAACATACGCATCCACGGGCTATCCTCGATCCACTCATCAGGATGCCAAGAGTTGGCAACGCTTCTGAATACACGTTCTGGATGCGGCATCATTACAGTGGCGCGACCATCAGTTGACGTAATACCTGTAATACCTTCTGGAGAACCATTAGGGTTAGCTGGGTACTGCGTAGTAGGGTTACCGTAGTTATCTACAAACTTAACCGCTACAGTGCCGCTATTAAGCGCCGCTTTAGTGGCTGCATCGTTTGCAAACTCAGCATGACCTTCACCATGAGAAACCGCTATAGGCATACGCGAGCCAGCCATTCCATTAAAGAACACAGACGGATTCTCTTGTATTTCTACTAAACTAAAGCGTGCTTCAAAACGCTCTGATTTATTAGTTACAAAGCGCGGCCAATGTTCAGTGCCAGGGATCAGCTCTTTTAACGTTGATAACATTTGGCAACCGTTACATACACCTAAACTAAAGGTATCTTCACGATGGAAGAAGTTTTGGAACTGATCGCGTGCCATGTCGTTAAACAAAATAGACTTAGCCCAACCTTCACCCGCACCAAGTACGTCACCGTATGAGAAACCACCACATGCCACTAAACCTTTAAATTGCTCTAGTGTTAAACGACCTTCTAAAATGTCGCTCATGTGTACATCAACGGCTGCAAAACCTGCGCGATTAAACGCTGCCGCCATTTCTAAATGAGAGTTAACACCCTGCTCACGTAAAATAGCCATTTGCGGTTTAGCACCGGTTGCAATGTATGGTGCAGCTATATCTTCGTTTAAATCAAAGTTAAGTTTTACGTTTAAGCCTGGATCTTTTGCATCAAATTTAGCATCAAACTCTTGCTTAGCACATTCAGGGTTATCACGGCGTGCTTGCATTTGATACGTTGTTTCAGCCCAAATAGTACGAAGCTCAGTACGCGTATGATTAAGTACCGTATTTTCGCCACGGTTAAATATAATCGTATCGTCACTGTTAAGCGTGCCAATGTTGTGGCTAATTGCTGCTATACCATGTTGTTCAAACACCGCATTTACTGCATCTAAATCAGCATTTGCAACTTGAATTACCGCACCTAGCTCTTCGTTATAAAGCGCTTCAATGTCAGAGCCTGTTAAACCAGCTAAATCAACCGTTACACCGGTATGACCCGTAAACGCCATTTCAGCAACAGTTGTAAATAAACCACCGTCTGAGCGGTCATGATAAGCAAGTAACTTACTATCAGCCACAAGCGCTTGCATTGCGTTATAAAAGCCTTTTAATAACTCAGGGCTATCAACATCAGGTGTTACATCACCCAATTGCTTATAAACTTGTGCAAGGCTTGATGCGCCCATGCGGTTTTTACCCGCACCTAAATCAACTAATATAAGCGATGTGTCGCCTTTATCTGTGCGCAGTTGTGGAGTGACTGTTTTACGTACGTCGTCAACACGACCAAACGCAGTTATAACCAGTGAAAGCGGCGATGTTACTGACTTCTCTTGTGAGTCACCTTCATCTTTCCATGTCGTTTTCATTGACATAGAATCTTTACCCACTGGAATCGTTAAACCAAGCGCAGGACAAAGCTCTTCCCCTACGGCTTTAACCGCTTCGTATAAACCAGCATCTTCACCTGGGTGACCCGCTGCTGCCATCCAGTTTGCCGATAACTTAATGTTTTCAAGGCTACCGATGTTTGCACAGGCAATATTAGTTAACGACTCAGCTACAGCTAAACGAGCAGATGCACCGTAATTAAGTAATGCTGCAGGAGTACGCTCACCGAGTGACATAGCTTCACCGTAGTAAGTATCATACGTTGCTGCAGTTACTGCACAGTTAGCAACAGGTACTTGCCAAGGACCGACCATTTGATCGCGCGCGACTAAACCCGTAACTGAGCGATCGCCGATTGTTATTAGGAATGTTTTTTCTGCAATGGCTGGTAAACGCATTAAGCGCTGCGCTGCATCTGCTGCATTTATTAATGTAGTATCAAGCGCTTTACCAACAACTTGCTTTGACGTTACATCGCGGTGCATTTTAGGTGCTTTACCTAATAATACGTCCAGCGGTAAATCAACAGGGTTATTTTCAAAATGGCTGTCTGACACTGTTAAGTGAGGTTCAGCGGTTGCTTCACCAATAACAGCGTACTGGGCACGTTCACGCTTACAAATTGCTTCAAAGCGGTCAAAGTCCTCTACGCCAACAGCGAGTACATAACGTTCTTGTGATTCATTACACCAAATTTCGTGTGGTGCCATGCCTGGCTCATCGTTAGGAATGCTACGTAATTGGAACTTACCACCACGTCCGCCATCGTTAACAAGCTCAGGGAACGCATTTGATAAACCGCCAGCACCTACATCGTGAATGAATGCAATTGGGTTTTCGTCACCTAGCTGCCAACATTTATCGATAACTTCTTGGCAACGACGTTCCATTTCTGGGTTTTCGCGTTGTACTGAAGCAAAATCTAAATCTTCATTTGATTGACCTGAGGCCATGCTTGATGCAGCACCACCGCCTAAACCAATGTTCATTGCAGGTCCACCTAGCGCAATTAATTTTGCGCCAACAGGAATATCACCTTTTTGAACATGATCAGAGCGAATATTACCTAAACCACCGGCAAGCATAATTGGTTTATGATAACCACGTACTTCTTCGCCATTATGGCTTGTTACTTTTTCTTCGTAAGTACGGAAGTAGCCTAATAAGTTAGGACGACCAAACTCATTATTAAATGCAGCGCCACCTAGTGGACCCTCTGTCATTATATCAAGCGCGTTAACAATACGACTCGGCTTACCAAAATCGCTTTCCCATGGTTGCTCGTAACCTGGAATACGTAAGTTTGATACAGTAAAGCCAACTAAACCTGCTTTTGGCTTAGAGCCACGACCAGTTGCGCCTTCATCGCGAATTTCACCACCAGAGCCTGTAGCCGCACCAGAGAATGGGGCAATAGCTGTTGGGTGGTTATGCGTTTCAACTTTCATTAGTATTTCAATGTCTTCTTGATGATACGCATATTCACCTTGCGCATTTGGGAAGAAGCGACCCGCTTTTGAGCCTTTCATTACTGCCGCGTTATCTTTATAAGCCGACAATACATTTTCAGGATTTAGCTCAAAGGTATTTTTAATCATTTTAAACAGCGATTTTGGCTGCTCTTTTCCATCGATTGTCCAGTCAGCATTAAATATTTTATGGCGACAATGCTCTGAGTTTGCTTGTGCAAACATAAACAATTCGATGTCGTTAGGATTACGTCCTAACTTTATAAAGTTTTCTACCAAGTAATCTATTTCGTCATCAGCAAGGGCAAAACCTTGCTCAACATTAGCTATTGCTAATGCTTCGCGTCCGCCACCTAAAATATCAACAGATGACATTTGGCGCGGTGCATCACTACGAAACAGTTGTGCCGCATCTTCAAGCTCACTGTGCGTGGCTTCGGTCATACGGTCATGCAATAACGCAATTACTTGTGCAAGTTGTTCTGCGTTTAAGTCACCTTCAACATAATAAGCAATACCGCGTTCAACACGGTGAACCTGTTTTAAACCACAGTTATGGGCAATATCGGTTGCTTTAGATGCCCAAGGTGAAATGGTACCTGGGCGAGGTGTAACAAGTACAAGTTTGCCAGCTGGGGTATGCTCAGCAATAGTTGGACCGTAAGTTAATAGTTTTTCAAGCTTGGTTTGCTCGGAGCTACTCAACGGCGATGTTAAATCGGCAAAGTGAGCATACTCGGCGTATACGTTAGTGACTGGAAGTTGCGATTGTTGGCAACGCGCTAAAATTTTATTAACTCTGAACTCTGACAGTGCTGGTGCACCACGAAGGATCAACATAGGTAATTTCATCCGGGGTTAGGGATTGAACGATATTTTAGGCACGCATTATAGTCCAATTAGCATTCAGATTTAACTCAAAATTACGCTTTTCATAAAATTAACTTTTTAGCTTTATTTATAGCCTCTTTTGGTTAATAAAATAAAAGGTAAAGTGACGCGATGGCTTAGTTTTGCTATAACGGTGACTGGCGAGCTTAAGGGGCACTCAATGTTCAAAGAAAAACTAATAATAATCATTACTTTAGTTATGCTGTTATGTGCATGCGATATGCAAGAGCAGCCAACTCAACTCGCCCAAATAAAAGAACACAATAAAATACGTGTGGGTACCCTTGCCAGTGCTAGTAATTATTATCAAGCCGTTCAAGGTGAGCAAGGCTTTGAATATGAGTTATCTCAAGCCTTCGCTGAATATTTAGGTGTAGAGCTTGAAATAGTCCCTTTCTTTAACTTATCTGATATGTTTGAACGCCTTGAAAGCGGTGATTTAGACTTAATAGCGTCAGGACTTACCTATAATAAAACCCGTGCAGAGCAATACCGTTACGGACCAACTTACAGAACAATCAGCCAAAAGTTAGTTTATAAACAAGGGCGCGTTCGTCCTCGAGAGTTTGACGATTTAGATGGCAACTTTACTGTTATAGCTAAAAGTAGCCACTCGCTTACTCTACAAAAAATGAAGAAGAACAATCCAGATCTAACTTGGATAGAAAGCGAAGAGTTTGATGAAGAAGAACTACTTCAAGCAGTTATTGATGGCGAGATAGATTACACACTCGCTGATACGCACACGCTATCGCTGTTTCGCCGTTATCACCCAAATTTAAGCATTGGTTTTTCTGTTAGTCATAATGACCCGATTGCATGGATACTTAATAAATCTAAAGACGACTCTTTATATGCGTTGTTGGTGCCATTTTTTGGTGACGTTAAGCAAAGTAACCAGCTCTATGTACTTGAAGAAAAATACTTTGGTCACGTACGCCAATTTAACTATGTAAATACCCTTGCTTATATCGAAGCAATTAAAGAAACCTTGCCAACATACCAGCCATGGTTTGAACAATATGCAGGTAGCCTTGACTGGCGGTTATTAGCGGCACTAAGCTATCAAGAATCTATGTGGAATCCTCGCGCTAAATCACCAACAGGTGTGCGCGGCATCATGATGCTAACTCGCAGTACAGCCAAACAAGTAGGTGTTACTAACCGGTTAGAACCAGAGCAAAACATTCGTGGTGGCGCTAAATACTTAAGCAAGCTTATTAAACGTATTCCTGACCGTATCCCGCAACCCGACCGCACATGGCTTGCTTTGGCCGGATACAATGTAGGTTGGGGGCATGTTAACGACGCACGTATAATTACCGAACAGCAAGGCGCAAGCCCTGATAAATGGGCTGATGTAAAAAAACGCCTACCGCTATTAATTAAAAAGCGCTATTACCGTAAAACTCGCTACGGTTATTCCCGTGGCGATGTAGCTGTAAAGTATGTTGATAATATTAGAAGATATTATGATGCACTCGTTTGGCTCGATGAAAATGATGCCATTGATCCAGAACCAAAAGCAGATCCGGTTAATGTTATCGAACCTGTTATAGACCCTGTTTTAGAGCCAATTAACGAGAAAAGCAACGAAACTGAATCTACTACTGAACCTGAATCTGTTAAAGATTCACCTGAAAAACTAGAAGAAGTAGTAGATAAAAAAGCAGCAGAACAATCAAAAGAACTAAAAACTAATAATCGCTAATATAAATAGATGTAATCTTGTTTGTGTACTTGATAAGAACAAAAAATAAGTAAATTAAATATCTGTTTACTTGTCATCAAATGATCACTAATGTGTATTGATTGTATATCTTTATTTTATAGGGATATGCCTGTGTCTTGCTCAATCTTACGCATTAGGAGAACACATGCTAAAACGTAGACGCACACAAAAATTAAAACGTAATGTAATTTACTCAACTGCAACACGTCGTCGTGTTATGTTGCGCAAGCTACACAAAAAAATAATCTGGCGCCGTCGCATGTTTGCTATGCAGCAAATGGAAGGTTCAGAAATCCAGCCAATCGTTAATTAGAGACTGGTAGCATCCCGAGCAGCTTTTTTAGCTGCTTTGATTTGCGCTCTTCTACGTTTAAAAAAATCCGAAATAGTATCACCGCACTTTTGTGCTAAAACACCACCACACACCTCAACTTGATGATTTAATCTAGGCTCTTGTAGTAGGTTCATTATTGAACCCGCAGATCCTGTTTTTGCATCGACTGCTCCAAACACTAAACGCTTTATTCTGCTATGCACTAACAATCCCGCACACATAGAACAAGGCTCTAATGTTACGTATAGGGTGCAATCAATTAAGCGGTAATTGTTAAGGACTTTTCCAGCTTCTCGCACAGCAATCATTTCGGCATGGGCAGATGGGTCATTATCCGTTATTGAGCGGTTATACCCGACTGAAACTAGCTGGTTATCTTTGACTACAATTGCTCCAACCGGAATTTCATCAAGCAGCTCTGCTTGCTTTGCATACAAAAGCGCTTGTTCCATCCAGTAGGAATCATCAAATTGATCGTTCATTATTTCTACTTAAATAACCTTTTATGCTGTAATTATACCTAGTTAGCACTCTAAAGTGCGCCATTCATTACTTTATTCCAAAAATAAAACAATATTTACCCGTTTGTAATGGCTCACTCGTGCTGATTTACGCTATAATCTCACGCTTTTTTTATTTAGCTCACAACACGGGTAGCAAATGAAATTTCCTGGACGCCGCAGGCATAAACATTATTTTCCAGTGGAAGCCAAAGATCCACTTACCAATCAACTTAACGCAACAGAGCGATTACAACGTAGTTATATTACGGGTATCGATCAGATCGTTGTTGATATAGAGGCAAAAGTTGATCAAGCTTTCCTTGACGAATTTCAACTGCGTAGGGGGATGTCGCAAGTTATTGATAGCGATACAACAAACGCCTTATACGATCGTTTAAAATTAAACAATATGGTTGATTTTGAGTTTGCCGGTGGAACCATTGGTAACACCATGCACAACTACTCTGTACTTGCAGATGATCGCTCAGTTTTATTAGGCGTAATGAGCGAAAATATAAAAATAGGTAGCTACGCTTACCGTTTTTTATGTAATACCTCAAGCCGTGTAGACTTAAACTACCTTCAACCAGTTGATGGGCCTGTAGGCCGTTGTTTTACATTAATTGATGAAACCGGTGAGCGTACTTTTGCAATAAGTGCAGGCCTAATGAATCACTTACGTCCTGAATCTATCGATAAAGACCTTATTGAGAATTCATCAGCGTTAGTGATTAGTGCCTATCTTATGCGTACTCAAGGTAGCGAAACAATGACTGAAGCCACTATGCAAGCGGTAAAATACGCTAATGACGCAGGTGTGCCAGTTGTGCTTACACTCGGTACTAAGTTCTTAATTGAACAAGACCCTACTTGGTGGGCAAACTTTGTTGAAAAGCATGTTGATATTCTTGCTATGAACGAAGAAGAAGGTTTAGCTATTACAGGTTTTGAAGATCCCCTTTTAGCTGCTGATAAAGCACTTGATTGGGTAGACTTAGTTATTTGTACCGCTGGCGAAAAAGGCTTATTTATGGCCGGCTACGTAGACGAAAGCTTAAAGCGTGAAACCGAATACCCGTTACTACCAGGCGCCATACCTGATTTTAACCGTTACGAATTCTCACGAGCTATGCGTAAAGATGAGTGTGATGAACCTATCAGAGCATATAGTCATACGGCCCCATTTATGGGTGGACCTGATTCAATCAAAAACACCAATGGTGCAGGTGATTGCGCACTTGCGGCTGTGCTTCATGATTTGTCAGCGAATGTTTACCATAAGCTTAATGTGGCAAACTCAGCTAAACATCAGCAACAAGCTATTACTTACTCGTCACTATCGCAAATTAGTAAATATGCTAACCGAGCGAGCTATGAAGTATTAGTTCAGCACTCTCCGCGTTTATCTCGTGGTTTACCTGAACGTGAAGATTGTTTAGAACAAGTTTATTGGGAACAATAAATAACGGTGGGAGCAATTATTGCTCCCTATCGATTTCCTAAAAAATAGAAATATCGAGCTTTTTAGATAGCAGTTCCAACGCTGCAATTCCTGCAACCGAATTACCAAACGAATTAAGCCCCGGAGAATAAACAGCTACAGTAAACTTATTTGGTAACACAGCTAAAATAGTTCCTGACACTCCCGACTTACCTGGCATGCCCACTCTGTAACCAAAATCACCCGCAGCATCATATAAACCACTCGTGAATAAAAGCGAATTAAGCTGTTTATTCTGACGACTACTTAAAACACGATTGCCCGATCGATTATCAACACCTTTATTAGCTAAAAAATTATAAGCTTTTGCTAATTCAATACAGTTAAGCTCAATAGAACAAAAGTTAAAGTAAGCCCACAAAACATCATCTACTTCGTTTTCAAAATTACCAAACGATTTCATCAAATGCGCCATCGCAGCATTTCGGTGCCTGAACTCATACTCTGAGTTAGCGACTTTTTTATCAATTACTATGCCTCTATTACCAGCTAATAACCTGAAGGTTTCGAGCATAGAATGCATTGGCGCAGATAAGCGGCTGTATAACGCATCACACGTTACAATTGCGCCTGCATTGATGAATGGGTTACGAGGTATTCCCTTTTCAAACTCAAGCTGTGTAAGCGAGTTAAAGGCTGTACCTGAGGGTTCCTTTCCGACTCTATACCAAAGTTCATCACCATAACGCTGTAGTGCCATAGTAAGTGTCATAACTTTAGAAACTGATTGAATAGTGAAGCGTTGAGAACAATCCCCCGCACATACAGTTTCACCATCAGTTGTATAAATAGCGATAGAAAATTGTTCAGGATCAACCTCGGCAAGCGCCGGTATATAATCAGCTACTTTCCCTTGTGATAATAAAGGACGTACTTCATGTGCTATTTCATCAAGCACCTTTTGGTAATCAGCTGTAGGCAATCTAGACCTCTATATCGTCATTCATAAAAATTGGATTTTAACACGCGCTATTAAGTGCACCTAGTTTTGTTGTTTAATTTAACGGTAAGATTTTACTAAATTTAAATAGAAAAAAACGTCACATTACTGTGTCTGGTTTCTCTTAATTAAATCCTGGTAATGTCATGGTGCCCAATGAGTGGAGAGTCACAGTGCAAATGCTATGTACTCATTGTCGAGCGGAGATTTTTATGATTTTAGCGTCGGGAGTCGCTACGCTCGCCCGACCTACGTGATGGGTGTTGCTGTGAGTGTGTGTTAATTGCACGTTTTCACTTTTCTGCAGACGTAAAAAAGCCCGAATCTTAAATTCGAGCGCTCTACAATGTGAAGTCGGTGCGCTACGCAGTAGGATGTCGTAGTGCCCACAGCGGTAGAGAGTCACAGTGAAATACTACACTATTATTAATCGTATCATCTCTTAGTATGCTGAGTTTTACTAATTTCAAAAAGCAAAAAACCCGTTACATTACTGTAACGGGTTTCTCTTAATTAAATCCTGGCAATGTCGTAGTGCCCACAGCAGTAGAGAGTCACATAGCAAATGCTACACTATTATTAATCGTGTCGTCTCTTAGCGTGCAGAGGTTTACTAATTTCAAAAAGCAAAAAACCCGTTACATTGCTGTAACGGGTTTCTCTTAATTAAATCCTGGTAATGTCGTATTGCCCACAGCGGTAGAGAGTCACAGTGAAATGCTACACTATTATTAACCGTGTCTTCTCTAGGTGCGCAATGTTTTACTAATTTCAAAAAGCAAAANGTGTCTTCTCTAGGTGCGCAATGTTTTACTAATTTCAAAAAGCAAAAAGCCCGTTACATTACTGTAACGGGTTTCTCTTAATTAAATCCTGGTAATGTCCTACTTTCACATAGCAAATGCTACACTATCATCGGCGCTGTTTCGTTTCACTACTGAGTTCGGCATGGAGTCAGGTGGGTCCAAAACGCTATTGTCACCAAGAAAATTCTTTTCAATTTTCTTATTTTTAATTATTAAAATTAAAGTCCTTCGACTGAATTTGAAGCCTGGTAATGTCCTACTTTCACATAGCAAATGCTACACTATCATCGGCGCTGTTTCGTTTCACTACTGAGTTCGGCATGGAATCAGGTGGGTCCAAAACGCTATTGTCACCA
>NZ_JADYXJ010000030.1:0-53763 GCF_015864365.1 Pseudoalteromonas sp. SWXJ133 | reverse complement strand
GTGTTGCTTGCAGTGCTTGTTCTATATTCACAAAAAAATCCGTAGTTAGTTTCCTAACTACGGATTTTGCATGATCGTTTGGATCGGTCAACCGGTCATTTTCTTAACTGATCGGCATTAAGCTTTAGGCTCCTTTTTTTGTGCTCTAGAGTAGTTAATAAAATAACCCAGCGACTATTACATCAGGCAGTTAAGGTTTAGGCGCTTCAATTACCCAAGGCTGCGAAAACCAAAAATAATCACCAGGGCTAGAAATAGAAGGGGCCGTACAATTAAAACGAGATCGCCCTTTATTAAGCACCTTTGGTGAGGTTATTTCGACTGTATTTTTATTTACCCATTTTAAATCTGCTTGGCCTACGCTTGATACGTAACAGGCAAATTGGCTTTTATGAAAGTCACCCATTTTAAATTCAATTATGAGCGTGGGTGGATTTTGTTGTGTAACGCTATCTTGATAAGTTAAATTGGTGATATTAAATGCGCGTGAGTTAAGCTTAGTAATAAGAGTTTCTAGTTTGCTGTAAAAGCCTGATGCAGGAAAACGCGGTAAGCGGCTAAAATTAGAGTCTTTATTTACAGCGCCGGAGTGCTGACCAATACCCACAAAACCAAGCTCTGTCACAAGTGCTTGCAGCTCGTTATTAAACTCACCATACGGGTATGCTAAGTATTTATAGTCGTGGCCTATTTCTTCTTTTATACGCTTTTGAGAGCTAATAATATCTTGCTTAATACGTGATTGCCATTGTGCATCGGTTTCGTTTTCAAGCTTAAGGTGTAAGTAATCATGTTGTCCGCTATGATTGGCTATTAATGCCCCTTTTTTAGATAATTCTTTGAGCTTATCCCACCCCATTACGTAGCTCATGCTCTCGTCTATTAATTTAGGATTTACAAAGATAGTGTACGGGTAGCCAAACTTTTCTAAAATAGGCGCGGCTTGTTCATAGTTATTGTTATAACCATCATCAAAGGTGATGGCGACAGTTTTATCAGGTAAGGTTTCACCTTGCTGAAGTGCGTTTATTAAGTCATTAAGAGGAATAACGTTAAAGTTGTGCTCTTTTAAATAGCTCAAATGTTTAGTGAATGTATTGGCGCTAACGCTCGTTACAGCGGGTAGGGTTTCACTAACATGATGATACTGTAAAATAACGGCTGCTTGAGCCCGCACAGATACACTAATGAGGATAAATAATACTAAATGAAACAATTTCTTATACATAATAAGGCACACCATAAAAGCTTGCTGTTGTTAGCGGGTCCGATGATACTATCAAATATCACAGTGCCGTTGTTAGGAATTGTTGATACTGCTGTAATTGGGCACTTAGGAAGCGCTCATTACTTAGCGGGTATTGCCCTTGGCTCTGCAGTTATATCTATTTTATTTTGGCTTGCTGGTTTTTTAAGAATGAGCACCACGGGACTCGTGGCACAAGCATACGGAAAAAACGATTTAACCCAACTTGCCGCTTTACTTAAACGAAGCCTATTGCTTGCAAGCGCAGTGGCTGTGCTATTAATTGTGTTATCCCCATTAATAAAGCACGCTATTGCTTACCTCTCCGCCGCCAATAGCGATGTACTTATCCAAGCGTATCAGTATTTTAGCATTCGTATTTTTAGTGCTCCAGCAGCATTGTGTAATTTAGTGTTACTGGGTTGGATGCTTGGTGTGCATTATGGTCGAGGTCCATTTTATTTATTACTCGTCACTAATATCGTTAATATAGTACTCGATATTTATTTTGTTGTTTATTTAGATTGGGCAGTTGCAGGCGCTGCGTGGGCTTCACTTATTGCTGATTATACGGCTTTAGTATTTGCACTGTTTTTAGTGGTTAAACTAGCTAAAAAACAAGACATTGATCTAAATGTACCGAATTGGTTGAGTATTAGCAAAATGGCTGAATTATTGAGTTTGAATAGAGATATATTTATTCGCTCTTTAATACTGCAATTATGCTTTAGTTTTATGACGTTTTACGCAGCGCGTATAGGCGAAACCACATTAGCTGCTAATGCTGTTTTACTTAACTTTCTAATGTTGGTGAGTTTTGCTCTTGATGGCGTTGCTTACGCGTCTGAGGCAAAAGTAGGGCAAGCTAAAGGCCAAGGAAGCGTTAAAAATATAGAGCTTTGGGTTAAAATAAGTGTATTTTGGGGCATGCTTTTTGGCGTCTTATATAGCGCTTGTTTTGCATTATTCGGCAGCGGTATAATCAAGCTTTTAACCAATGTGCCAGAGGTTATTCAAGAGGCAACACACTATTTACCATGGCTAATAGTGTTGCCTATTTTGGCCATGAGTTGCTTTTTGTTTGATGGTGTTTTTGTAGGGCTTACGCGAGCAAAGAACATGCGTAACAGTATGATACTTTCAGCAGGAGTTGGCTTTTTTGGTGTGTTTTGGGTGTTTATAGACTTGCAAAATAACGGGTTATGGCTGGCTATGAGCTGTTTTATGTTAATGCGCGGGGTTACATTAATAATTAAATATCACCACTTAAAAATAAATAATCAGCTATTAGATTAAACTAAATAAATGGTTTATTTCCAGAGATCGGGGTCGTGGTGTTTAGGGCCCATATCTTTTAAAACTTGTGAAAAACGATTAGCAAAAATACCGCAGTAGCCCCAACCGGCAAAAAATAATGCGGGGAGTAAAATTATAACGCCAATTATTTGTAAGCTGTAGTGAGTGTAATACCCAATAGATATGAATATCACGGCTAGCACAAACAGTGCTAAGCCGCGAAAAAAGCGCTTTAAGCTCAGCTTAGGGTTGCTCCCTAAGCGATAAATAAGCTGCTTTAGCATTTAGAAGGCCTAATAGTAAGAGTGATCGCCCGCTTCGTGCTCTGTTATATCAGCAACACCGGTGATTTCTTGAAACTTAGCTATCATTTCTTTTTCAATGCCTTCTTTTAGCGTTACATCGATCATAGAACAACCGTTACAACCACCACCAAACTGAAGTATAGCTATACCTGCAGCTGTAATTTCAACAAGGCTTACTTGACCACCGTGGTTAGCAAGTTGTGGATTTACTTCGGTTTCTAGCATGTGCTGTACACGTTCGTTTAACGATGCATCGTTACCTATTTTACGCGCCTTTGCATTTGGTGCTTTTAGCGTTAACTGAGTACCCATTTTGTCGGTAACAAAATCGATTTCAGCTTCTTCTAAAAATGGAGCACTTTCAGCATCTACAACGGCATCAAAACCGTTAAAGTTTAGGCGAATATCGCTCGCTTCTACAGCGTCTTCTGGACAATAAGACACACCACATTCCGCTTGTGATGAACCTGGGTTTACAACAAACACACGAATATTGGTTTGTTGTGATTGATCTGCTAATAGTTTAGCAAAATGCGCTTGCGCTGTTTCGGAAATAGAAATCATAAAACCATCTATACTTGACTAAATTACTCGGATACTGCGTATCATACTCCGCTCATCGTGTTGCGGCTAGTGTTGAGCGTAAAAAGTTGGCATCTATTTTAAGCAATGGTAGCGTGCAAACAACGAACATTTTTTGAGTGATTTATATGCGTTTGGTATTAACATTAATGGTGGTGTTGCTTAGCTTTTCAAGTGTAGCTAAGCCACTTTCGTATTATTTTGAACAAGATGTAAAATTTGACCCTTCAATTCCTACTCCTGAGCAAATACTCGGTTACGAAGTAGGAGAGTGGCACGTGAGACACGATCAGCTCGTACGTTATATGGAAATACTTGCTGATAAAAGCGACCGTATAAATTTTGAGGTGATTGGCCGCACGCATGAACAACGCCCGTTAGTAATGCTAACAATTACTGCTGCTGATAAGTTATCAAGCATAGAGCAGACACGCCAAGCTCACTTAGCACGCTTAAGTAATAACAGTGGTAAAGCACAAGACGACCCTGCTGTTGTATGGATGGGATACAGTGTGCATGGTAATGAGTCATCAGGTAGTAACTCATCTTTGCTGGTGGCATATTACTTAGCTGCTGCACAAGGTACTGAAATAGATGAGCTATTAAATAACACGGTTATTTTACTCGACCCTTCACTTAATCCTGACGGGCTTGCTCGTTTTGCTAATTGGGCAAACAGTAACCGAGGAATGAACTTATCAAGTGACCCTAAAACCCGTGAGCATGTTGAAAACTGGCCAAGTAGTCGTACCAATCATTACTGGTTTGATTTAAATCGTGACTGGTTATTACTACAGCATCCTGAATCGCGCGCGCGTATTGCCAAATTTCATCAGTGGAAACCAAATATTTTAACTGACTTTCATGAAATGGGACCAAACAGCAGTTACTTTTTTCAACCAGGTATTCCAAGCCGTAAACACCCAATAACACCTGATGAAAATGTAACGTTAACTAAAGCGATTGCTAACTATCACGCAAAAACGTTAGATGAAAACAACGCACTTTATTTTACTGAAGAAAGCTTTGATGACTTCTATTACGGTAAAGGTTCAACCTATCCCGATGTAAATGGTGGCATAGGCATTTTATTTGAGCAGGCAAGTTCTCGTGGACATATTCAAGAAACTATAAATGGACCTTTGAGCTTTCCTTTCACTATTAAAAATCAACTGTTAACGAGTTTATCTACCTTTAAGGCAGCAGTTGATAACCGCCAAGCGTTATTGGATTACCAAGCTAAATTTTATAATCAGGCTACTGATTTAGCCAGCGATGAAAGCTTTGAAGGTTATGTTGTTGAAGGTGCAAGCGACAACACCCGTATTAAGCACTTTTTAGAATTGTTAAAGCAGCATCAAATTAACGCTTACCCACTTACTAAATCATTAAAAGCAGATGGTAAGAATTTCAGTACACATAGCTATTTTGTACCATTAGCACAACCACAATATCGTTTGGTAAAAGCGATTTTTAGTGAGCAAAAAAACTTTGCTGATAATACTTTTTACGATGTATCTGGCTGGACATTAGCGCATGCGTTTAATTTGCCATTTTCTAAAGTTAAAAGTAGTTGGGGATTAAAGGTTGCTGATAAAGCATGGGAAAAAGTAGCAACCCCATCATTTTCTTCACTCACCGAAGGTTACGCATTTGGTTTTTCGTGGGATGATTATTTAGCACCTAAAATGTTAAATAGCTTATTACAGCAAGGTATAAAAGCACGTGTAGCGCTAAAAGCATTAACGGCTAAATCAACATCAGGAGAAATTAATTTTAAACCTGGAAGTATTATTATACCGGCTGGACTACAAACAAATACAGATTGGATTACCTTGCTAAATAAAGCACAAAATGAGTTTGGTATTGCAATCAAACCGATTACATCAGGTTTAACAAGTAAAGGAGCCGATTTAGGGTCGCGATCAATGGCGGTTGTTAGTGCTCCAAAAGTACTGCTTATTGGCGGGCAAGGCGCAAGCCAGTACGAAGTCGGCGAAGTGTGGTATTACCTAGATCGCTTTGTAGGTGTTGCACCAACAATTGTTGAAATGAACCGCTTTAGTTCACTCGAGTTAAGTGACTACAGTCATATTGTGCTTGCTCATGGCAATTACAATAGCCTATCTGATGCCGACAAAGTGGCTATTAAAAGCTGGGTAAGAAAAGGCGGCGTTATTTGGGGTCACAAAGGCGGCGCTAAATTTTTAGCTGATCAGCAATTACTCAAAGCAAGCTATCTATCACGACAAGATGTAGCAAGTGCATTTAAAACGACAGATTTAAGTTATGGCGATAAAGATCATTTAGCAGGACGTCAACGCATTGCAGGTGCTATTTTTAATACTAATGTAGATTTAACTCATCCGCTTACATTTTCACTTAAGCGTAATACATTGCCCGTATTCAAAAACAGTACTTGGTTGCTAGAAGCTTCCGATGCTCCGTTCGTAAATATACTTACCTACACTAAAAATCCATTATTGGCAGGCTTTACCGATGCCGTTAATGTTGAGCAAGTTGCTGGCGGCGCAGGCTTAATTGCTCACTCATACGGACGAGGTACAGTAATAGGCATGACCGATGACCCTGTATTTAGAGGTTACTGGTATGGGACTAGTCGACTACTAAGCAACGCTTTATTTTTTGGCCATACGTTTCGTGCAAATGGCGAATAATACTAATTCGCTTAAATTAAGTGATCTATTTTGAGGATGGAAAAACGTGTTGAGAGCTAGGCAAAAAATTCGCTATTTAGTTGTTCTCGGCAATTGCTCCTGCATTGCTCTACCTTCTGCATCCATGCAGTCGTAAATGAAAATTTTTTAACTCAGGTAGCGACACGTTTAGCCCCGTAAAATGATTAAGTATTATTGCGGATTGGTATAATACTTTTTAATAATTAAATAGGCGTTAAGCAAGTTGTAAAAGCCCACACTTGTTTAGCGCCTGCTTGTTTTAGTGCACTAGTAGCTGCGTTTAATGTTGCCCCTGTCGTCATCACATCATCAACAATAGCGACTGTTTTACCGTCCATATCCTCTGTACAAATAAAGGCATTTTTTAAGTTTTTAATACGCTTTGCTTTAGATAGCTCCGACTGGGCTTGTGTTTTTTTATTGCGAATAAGTACGTTACTCACTGATGCGTAATTAGCTAAACATGGTTGCCAAACTTGGCTTACCTGATTAAACCCGCGAGTAATGAATCGGCTTTTATGAAGAGGTAAAATAATAAAGGTATCTGGCAAAGTAGGGCTTTGCTCAAAAAACTGCGTTAATTGTTTTTGTATAACTTGCTGCAATGCCTTTTTATAATGGATTTGATTATTAAATTTTAGCCTTTTAAGCCAATGTTCAAAGGGAGGTTGATAAAAAGCACAGGCAAATAAGTTATCAAACTCGCAATTAGGAAACATCTCAACAATATCGGGTCGATGCAGTAAATTCTTATGCTTACTAAAATCAAACAATGGTAAATCTTCAAGGCAATAATCACAAAGCCCTAAAGAGGTCGTAATCGTATTTTGGCATTGCACGCAATAAGAGGGAAATAACCAATTTAAAACGGCTTGTTTCACTGACTCTCTCCTTGCATTGCAATCGCCTTTTTAAACGTTATGATGAGCCTAAGTTTGGTAAAGGTTAGGCAAATATGCAAAATGAGTTAGTGTTATTACATGGTTGGGGAATGAATCAGGGCGTATGGCAGTTAGTACAGCCAGAACTTGAGTTTTTATATTCAGGAAGTGTACGTAGCCTTGACCTACCTGGGTTTGGTAATAGCCATGTTTGCCCAAGCCCTTATACTTTGCATGATGCAGCAGAAACTTTAAGTAAGCAGTTAAAGCCGAAGACCATTTTAATGGGGTGGTCGTTAGGTGGATTATTTGCACTTTATATTGCTAAGCATTGGCCTGAAAAAGTATCAAAAGTTATTTTAATTGCATCGACTCCTTTTTTTGCGGAGGCAGATAATTGGCCCGGAATAAAAGCGAATGTATTGGCGCAGTTTAAAGAGCAGTTAGTTAATCATCGAGAAAAAACAATAGAGCGCTTCTTAGCTATTCAAGCGATGGGTAGCGAGTCGGCGCGTGATGATATAAAGCTGCTTAAACAATTACTAAATCAGTACAGCGCACCACAAAGCGACGCCCTGAGTGCTGGTTTAGATATTTTACAAAACGACGATTTACGCGATTTATTTGCTCATTGCCCAGTACCTATCAAAGGAGTATTTGGCCGACTTGATGCCTTAGTGCCTTATAAAGCAATTAGTGAAATGTCAGTACTAAATACTGAGTTTGAATACGAGGTGCTAGATAAAGCGTCGCACGCGCCATTTATTTCTCATAAAAGTGAGTTTTTATCTGTCGTTAAATCAATGCTTTAAAATAGAGCTAAGAATAGCGCTGTTTAAAGCTTTATTTTGAGCAGAACCTGAGCGATAATTAAACAATGTTTATTTGGTGGAGGTTTTAATATGCCAATCGGATCTGTATTTAATAGTGGTGTAGAAGGGTTTAATCGAGCTAGCCAAGGTATTGAAAAAGCCAGTGCTGAGATTAACCGTGCCAGTATAGAACAGCAAGATGACGCGCAATTAGCGCAGCAACGTCAGCTTACAGCAGCACGCCCTGAAGAAGCTATTACTGCACCTGTAGCACAGCCTGCTCGTGTTGATGAAGCGCTTGTTAACTTAAAAGTTGAAGAGTTTAATGCCAAGGCAAATACGCAATCAATTCAAACGGCCGATGATGTACTTGGCACGTTAATCGATATTAAAGTTTAGTATTATGAATATTGTCACGCCATTTCCATCTATTAATATAAACACTGCAAATGTTTATACGGAAACTGCACGGCGTGACAACCAACTACGCGAAGTTATTCCTGCTCCCGCATCTAGTAGCGCAAGCAATACAGAAACCAAAGCGCAAAGTGATTCTGAAAAAGCAAAATTACCAGGCAGTAGCGATGGTGCGACGTATAACGCAACGGGAAAAATAGCAGACGAAAAGTCAGTTCAGCAGCGCGATGGAAACTCAGAAAACCCTGAGGGCTCTGAGGAAGAAAGTGAAGCAATTGAGAAAAAAGAATCTGAGCAAGAAGAGCTGCAATTAGAACAAGAACAACAACAAATTACAGAGCTAAAAGCACGAGATACTGAAGTACGAATACACGAGCAAGCGCACGCTTCTGTAGGTGGGCAACATGCTGGCTCGCCAAGCTATGAGTATCAACGTGGCCCAGATGGTACTAACTACGCAGTTGGCGGAGAAGTACAAATAGATGTGTCAGAAATTCCGGGTGACCCGCAAGCGACTATAGACAAAATGCAAACGGTACGCGCTGCCGCATTAGCGCCTGCAGAGCCTTCGGGAGCTGATCGCTCTATTGCTGCAGATGCTACGCAAAAGCTAGCAGCGG
Organism: Pseudoalteromonas sp. SWXJ133; assembly: GCF_015864365.1. Lineage (NCBI taxonomy): Bacteria > Pseudomonadati > Pseudomonadota > Gammaproteobacteria > Alteromonadales > Pseudoalteromonadaceae > Pseudoalteromonas > Pseudoalteromonas sp. SWXJ133. The sequence goes on along the minus strand of NZ_JADYXJ010000030.1, from coordinate 44,905 downwards.
CTCAGGCCGAGCTTGCACAACCTGAAAAAGAAGACGACGAAGACGCAAAAAGTAAACTTGAAGCGTCATTCTCTAGCGATGAAAGCAGCGATACAAAAACAGCTAAAAGTGACGAGCAAACACGTGATGCCGATGTTGAGGCACGGGCGGGGCGTATTGCTAACTTTTATCAAATGGCTACATCGCCAGCGAGACAAAGTAGTTTTTCAGCGTTAAGTTAATAATTTAGTAAAACGTAACCACAAAAAAACCGCTTACGCGGTTTTTTTCGTTTTAGCTTAGCTGTACAAGTATTATTTTTTCACTTTAGCATTAGCGAACGCATCGGCAAATGCATTACCCATTAACGCATTGCCATTGTCACGTTTAGGCTTTGCAGCGCGAGGTTGCGAATTATTAGCACGTGTTTGTGGCTTTTGCGTAGCTGGCGCTGCTGACTTATTACTTGTGTCAATGTCGTCATCTAAGCGCATAGTAAAGCTTATACGTTTACGTGCAGCGTCTACTTCAACAACTTTAACCTTTACAATATCACCAGCTTTAACAACTTCACGCGGATCTGATATAAATTTATTCGTGATTGCTGAAATATGCACTAAACCATCTTGGTGAACACCTACATCAACAAACGCACCAAAATTAGCAACGTTTGAAACCACGCCTTCTAAAATCATACCTGGTTTTAGGTCACTAATTTTTTCAACACCGGCTTTAAACTCAGCTGTTTTAAATTCAGGGCGAGGATCTCGACCTGGTTTATCAAGCTCAGTAATAATGTCGGTAACGGTTGGTAAGCCAAATTTTTCGTCAGTGTAATCGTTAGCAGCAAGTTTAGTTAAAAAGTCGCTGTTACCAATTAGGTTACTGACATCTACGCTATTGCGTTCACAAATACGTTTAACAACAGGATAAGCTTCAGGGTGAACTGATGAGTTATCTAGAGGATCGCTACCATTGTTAATACGTAAAAAACCAGCCGCTTGTTCAAATGCTTTTGGCCCTAAACGCTCAACCTTTTTAAGCTCACTACGTTTAGTAAATGTGCCGTTAGCATCGCGATAATTAACGATATTTTGCGCTAATGTTTTGTTCAAACCAGATACGCGTGTAAGTAGCGGTACCGATGCCATGTTTAAATCTACGCCTACTGAGTTTACACAGTCTTCAACTACTGAAATAAGGCTTTGGCCTAATTGGCTTTGCGATACATCGTGTTGGTATTGGCCAACACCAATTGATTTTGGCTCAATTTTAACAAGTTCAGCAAGAGGATCTTGAAGGCGGCGCGCAATAGAGACAGCCCCTCGTATAGAAACATCTAAATCTGGGAATTCATTAGCTGCAAATTCAGAAGCTGAGTAAACCGATGCACCCGCTTCGCTAACCATAATTTTACTAAGCTTAAGTTCGCTGTTTGCTTTTATAAGCTCAGCAACCAACTTATCTGATTCGCGTGATGCAGTACCGTTACCAATCGCAATTAGCTCAACTTTATGCTGACGACAAAGTTGCTCTAACGTACGCACTGATTTATCCCAATGATTTTGTGGTGCATGAGGGAAAATAGTTTGTGTAGCTAGTAATTTACCTGTGCTATCAACAACGGCAATCTTACAGCCAGTACGAAGGCCTGGATCAAGACCTAAAGTAGTACGGGGGCCTGCAGGTGCTGCCATTAATAAATCTTTTAAGTTTTTAGCAAATACGTCGATTGCACCAGCTTCTGCTTTTTCGCGCATTGCTGCAAAAAATTCATTCTCTAGGTGTAATCCTAACTTAATTTTCCACGCCCATTGCACAACGTTTAATAGCCAAGGACTTGCCGCTTTATATTTAATATCTAAACGGTAATGGTCAGCAATCATGTTGGCACATAGTTGCGCTGAATTTTCAGCGCTAGGCTCTGGATTAACATTTAACTGAAGTACACCTTCATTTCGGGCTCTAAGCATAGCAAGCGCACGGTGAGAAGGTACTTTTTTGAGAAGTTCTTGATGCTCGAAGTAGTCACGGTATTTTGCACCCGCTTGCTCTTGGCCTTTAATTACAGTGCTTTCAATTGCGCCGTTTTGGCTTATGTGGCTTCTAAATTTAGCAAGTAATTTTGCGTCTTCAGCAAAGCGCTCCATCAAGATAAATTTAGCGCCTTCGAGTACCGCTTTTGTATCTGCGAAACCTTTTTCAGCATTTACAAACTGCTCTGCTTGTTGCTCTGGGTCAAGGTTAGCATCTTTAAATAGTGCATCTGCAAGTGGTTCTAAACCAGCTTCAATTGCTATTTGGCCTTTAGTACGGCGCTTAGCTTTATAAGGTAGGTATAAATCTTCAAGTTCAGTTTTACTTTGTGCATTAGTTATATCGGCACTTAGCTCTGGCGTTAATTTATTTTGCGATTCGATGGTCGATAAAATAAAACTACGGCGCTCTTCTAGTTCACGTAAATACGATAAACGCTGCTCTAAAAGGCGTAATTGGGTGTCGTCTAGGCCGCCGGTAACTTCTTTTCTGTAGCGGGCAATAAAAGGAACAGTTGCGCCTTCATCAAGTAATTTTGTAGCTGCAACAACTTGTTGCTGCTGTGCGTTTAACTCACCGGCTAAACGTGCAGAGATATCGCTCATGCAAAAACCTTTTTATACAATAAAATAAGACCAGAAGCGTGTTACTGGCGCCGTTAATTGCTTGAATAATATCACAGGAGGTAGTAATAAAAAGCTCTTAAAGCAAGCTATTTCACTTGCTTTAAGATGGTTGGGAGGGGAGTAAATCAATTCAACTAAAAGAGCGCCCTAGTGAGGATGCTCAATGTTTTCTAATACTTCACTGAAAGAGTGAGCAATAGGGCTAATATGTAGTGGAATATGTAATGTTTTAGCTATTTGGCGAGCTGAAATTAAACCACAAATTTCGCTACTTGCTGTTGTTACTAATAAAAACATTACACCTTGATGCTCCATTGTTTGCAGCGCATCACCAATACATGCATAGCTTAAACTTTGCATGCTTACACCTGTAAGTCGGCTAATTGGCGTCATAATATCGCGCAAGCTTACTTCACTTCGTGGGGTATTTAAACGCTCTGCAATAATAGTAATTTTAGAGCTTTGTAAATCGGCGCTAGAAACAAGACCAATCAATTTTTGGTTCTCGTCGGTTACTAAAACAAAATCAGATTGTTGTGCACTAACTTGTTTAAGTGCATCTGTAATCGTTGTTGTATGCTCTGCACGAATGGGCGTTTTTTGAGTAAAGTTATTTACCATTTTTAGTGCTGGAGATGATAAATCAATCAATGGTTGGTCATCTGCAAATGTGCTTGCAATAACGCCGTGAGAAACATTTTGAGTACGTAATTCTTTAAAGTTAGACATAGTAGTCACCTTAGTAGTTATAAAATTTAATTAAGTTGTAAAATAATGAATTAAATTAAATAGCTAGGTGGTCCGCGTTGGTACGCAGTGCTAAAAGGTCTGTTTAGGTTGGTGCTCTTATAAAAAGAATCTACGACATTAGGAAGTGGTTGAGGCGACCTAAAGGTAATAGTATTAACGTGAGAGTCTACGTCAAAATCGAGGTTTGCTTGGTCAGGAATGTCACAAGCAATAAAGTGATTAGATAGTTTAGCGTTATCAAGGTTTACTTCAGTGTTACTGGCATGCAGCGTCAAACTTACACTCATTAAAAGTGCAAACAATACGGCATTATTTAATATGCGCTGTACTATGTTTGACATAACCACGACCTTAATTAACTGCTTTCAAATTAAACAAATCAACTTGAATAATTCAGTTATAGCTTATTGGTTTAATTTACACAATCAAAAGTTAACATGATCTGAATCAAAACTTTTTATTTCTTTTTTTGGTAATCGATACTGTTTACATACCACTGTTTTTTACCCTGAGGAGTAGGTACCTCAAAATCGTCATCTACTTGTTTTTTAATCAGCGCCCGCGCCATAGGTGAGTCTATCGATATGTAATCTTTTCGGTCGTAAATTTCATCAGGTCCGACAATTCTGAATTTTTTAGTTTCACCTTCTTCGTTTTCAATTTCGACCCATGCACCAAAAAACACTTTTCCATCTTGAACGGGAGAGTAGTCGATGATTTTTAAATCAGGTATGCGTTTGCGTAAATAGCGTACACGACGGTCAATTTGGCGTAACAAACGCTTGTTATATTGATAGTCTGCGTTCTCAGAGCGATCTCCGAGGCTGGCTGCCCAGCTAACTATTTTTGTTACTTCTGGGCGTTTAACGTTCCATAGTTGGTCGTGTTCTTGTTGTAATTGTAAGTAACCTTCGCGGGTGACTAAATTTGTTTTCATGGTGAATTCTTTATTAGCTCTAATGGTGTGCACGTTATTAAATTTGCCAAAACTTGTCGAGCGTAAAATGTAATAAAGTACGAGTAAGTAAGCTTTGAAATGTTCAGTAACAATCTAAGCAAGTAATTAGTTTTTGATTATTAAGTTTTTCATTTATATTAACTAGTAATTGGATATAAAAATAAGAAAGAGATTATGGGACACGAAACCACAAAAGTATTAGTTGTTGATGACGATATGCGCTTACGCAGTTTGCTTGAACGTTATTTAGTAGAGCAAGGCTTTATTGTTAGAACCGCAGGAAACTCGGAGCAAATGGATAGACTCCTAGAGCGAGAAAACTTTCACTTAATGGTTCTCGATTTAATGCTCCCAGGCGAGGATGGCTTATCTATTTGTCGCCGTCTACGCCAAAAAGAAAATGAAATTCCTATTGTTATGCTTACTGCAAAGGGCGACGAAGTAGATCGCATTATTGGCCTTGAACTTGGCGCTGACGATTACATTCCAAAACCATTTAATCCACGAGAGCTACTTGCTCGCATAAAAGCTATTTTACGTCGCCGAGCAAAAGAAGTGCCAGGCGCACCTGCTGCTGAAGAAAACTTAATCGCTTTTGGTAAATTTACGCTTAATTTGGCAACGCGCGAAATGAGTGAAGGGGATAAAACAATATCGCTTACCAGTGGTGAGTTTGCAGTGCTTAAAGCGCTTGTTTCGCATCCACGTGAGCCACTTAGCCGCGATAAGCTAATGAACTTAGCGCGTGGCCGCGATTACAGTGCGCTTGAGCGAAGCATTGATGTGCAAGTGTCGAGACTTCGCCGCATGATTGAAGTAGATGCTGCCAATCCGCGATATATTCAAACCGTTTGGGGTTTGGGGTATGTGTTTGTTCCCGACGGTGAAAAGTAATATTTATGGGCATGTTTCCGCGCAGTGCTTTTGGACAAACTGTTTTTTTAGTGGCGGCTCTGCTGCTCATAAATCAAATAGTGTCTTATGTTACGGTTAGTTTTTATGTTGTAAAACCAACCATTGAGCAAGTTAACTTGATGCTTGCTAAGCAAATTAAAACAGTATTTATTGACTGGGAAGATGGCGTTGAAATAAACGACGAAGTATCTGCAAAGTTTTTTGAAATTACCGGCATTGAAGTCATGACGCAGCGCGAAGCAATGCGCCAAGGGCTTGGGCAAAGCCGCGAATATTCTATGCTATCGCGTAGCATGACTGAGCAACTTGGTGGTTATTCTCGTGTACGTATTAGCCAAACTGATCCGTTGATTTATTGGGTTGAAGCACCGCAAGCGCCAGGTTATTGGGTCAAAGTACCGCTTAAAGGCTTTAAAGAGAACAACTTAGAGTTTTTAACTTTTTACTTATCAAGTATTGGCTTTTTAAGTGTGCTGGGTGGGTGGTTGTTTGCAAGGCACCTTAATAGACCATTAAAAGCACTGCAACAAGCTGCAGTGAAAGTGGGTAAAGGCGACTTTTCTACCAAGTTAGAAGAACAAGGCTCAACAGAAGTAATAGAAGTAACGCGCGCGTTTAACCAAATGTCGCGCGGAATTGCTGCACTTGAAAACGACCGCCGTTTACTAATGGCCGGTGTATCTCATGATTTACGTACGCCGCTTACGCGTATCCGTTTAGCCACCGAAATGATGGTTGATGAAGATGATTATCTTCGTGAAGGTATTATTTACGATATAGAAGACATGAACGGGATTATTGATCAGTTTATTGAGTATCTACGCCACCATAAACGTGAAGAACTAAGTTGCGAAGATATCAATGCTTTAGTTGCCGAGGTTGTCAATTCTGAGCTTCAGCATCAACGTACTATTACGTTTAAAAGTAATCCAAATATAGGCAATATACCGTTAAGCTCTGTGGCTATTAAACGTGTAATTACCAACATGATTGGTAATGCGCTGCGTTATTCTGAGGGCGATATTGAAGTACTTAGCTACTTTAATTCAAACAAAAAGTATGTAGTTATCGCTGTAAACGATAATGGCCCCGGCATTCCTGAAAACGAACTAGAGTCTGTTTTTGAGCCTTTTAAACAAGGCGATGCTGCACGAGGAAGTGAAGGCAGTGGCCTAGGCCTTGCTATTATTAAACGCATTGTTGATATGCACGACGGTAAAGTAAAGCTAGAAAACCGCCCAGAAGGCGGTTTAAGTGCACAAGTATACTTGCCAATAAAGGTATCAACCCCTGCATAGCAAATGCAGGGGGCCCATTATATTAAAGTGCTTTAAAACGAATAGCTGTACCGCCACTAGTGGCTAATTTAAGCGTTAGTTTATCGTTTGCAGTTACAACACGTTTTTCGATAGCAATATCGTACGGATTGTTTTTCCACTCTGCGCTTTTACCATCTTTATAAATTTGTGCTTCAAACTTTTTGCCTTGCTCTAAAAAGTCGAGTTTCACCTCAATTGTTCTGGCTTTTTCGTCAGTAACAGCACCTAGGTACCAATCGTTTCCTGAGTATTTAGTGCTTTTACGTTCTTTACGAGCGAATACAATAAAGTCGCCTACTTCACCATCAATAGCAATACTTTGCTGCCAATCTGTTGGTACGTCTTGAATGAATTGAAACGCATCGGGCTTAGCCAAATAGTTTTTAGGTAAGTCGGCAGCCATTTGAATTGGGCTATACAAAACAACATAAAGTGCGAGTTGTTTGGCGAGTGTGGTTTGTGGGCGGTTTGTATCGCCTCCTAAACCATTAAAGCTCATATCAAAAATACCTGGCGTAAAGTCCATTGGTCCTGCAAGCATGCGGGTAAAAGCAAGCATTGGTACATGCTCTGGTGGGTTAGGTGGTGAACCCCATGCATTATACTCTTGTCCGCGTGCACCTTCGCGCGCAATCCAGTTTGGATAAGTACGGCGCAGGCCTGTATCTTTAATTGGCTCGTGAGTATTAATGCTAATTTTATGCTTAGCCGCAAGTTTTACGTTATAAAGGTATTCGTTAACCATAAACTGGCCGTCATGCCATTCGTGGCGAGCAATACCGTTTTTGTCTATACGTTTTATATTTCCGCCATCGGCTACATAACCTGTTTTTACTTGGCTTACGTTTGATTTTTCGTAAAGGGCAAAAGCATCTTCCATTTGGTCACGGTAGTTGCTTACATTGCCTGATGTTTCATGGTGGCCAATGAGCTGTACGCCTTTTTCTTTGCCGTATTGAGCAAGCGCTGCTATATCAAAGTCGTCGTACGGTTTGGTAAAGTTAAATACATCGCCATTAAAATACCAATCGCCATCCCAACCAATATTCCAGCCTTCAACGAGTACGCCATCAAAACCATACTGCGCTGCAAAATCCATATAGTATTTTGTGGTTTGCGTAGTGGCGCCGTGTTTTTTACCGCTACCCCAAGTTTGTGTATTTATATGCATACCCCACCAAATACCGACATATTTACCAGGCTTAACCCACGACACGTCGCCGAGTTTATTAGGCTCGTTTAGGTTTAGTATTATATCTGAATTAACTAAGCCAACAGCGCTGTCGGCTATTTGAATGGTGCGCCATGGTGTTTTAAAAGCACCTTGTTTTTTAACGGCAACACCATCTGACCACGGCGTTAAATCGGCAGTGAACGTACCAGAGCGGCGTTGATTAAGCACCATGCCTGCGTAATCAACAAGTGCGGCTTCATGAATACTAATATGAGTACCGTCACTTGTTTTAAACGTAAATGGTGTGTGAGCTAGTGGAGCTTCGTTAAGTGGAGTAGTGTTGTAAACATATTCGTAGCGGTTCCAGCCACGAGCAGGTATCCACCATGCTGTTGCATCATGGCTATTGTTTATTGCAAATTCAGTTAACTCTTTGGTTATTTCTGTATGTTCGAACCCGGCTTGTTGTGGTACTTCGTATCGAAAACCTACACCACTATCAAATGCTTTAAATCGAATAGTGTAAGTACCTTTATTTGGCTCGTTTTTTGTAAAGGTAACGGCTACTTCGTTATATTCATCAACAACGTTTTGGCGTTCGCCCCAAGGTTGTTGCCACTGCGAGTTAACGCTTTGTTGTTTAATGCTTTTAATTTTAAAGCCGTCGCTAAAAGCTGCTTGTGTTTTAAATTCAAACCCCAGTAAAGATTTGTTTATAACCGCTTTGTTTTTAAATTTTATTGCGTAGCTTGGCGTGTTGTTTTCGTCAGAGATGCTTACTGTTATTTGTGTGTCTGGCGATTTTAGCTCTACGGTTTGTCCGTAGCTATTACTAGCAAAGGCTAAAAGCACAAGTGCTGGTATTCTCATGGTGTGTCCTTAGATGAGTCGGTGGTGACATCTAAGGATAATGACTGTTGATGATTAATACGACTGCTTACATACGTATTCAATGTTTTAAAAAATAGAAAGAATTTGGTGGCTTAATCGGTCTATAATGTAAACAAATTGATAATAGCGACAAGAAAATGATAAAAAGCTTACTTTATGTATTTTTACTAAGTGTTAGTACTGGAGTTTTTGCAGCAAATATTACAATTAAAAATGCTAATAATGACCCATTACCTAATGCTGTTGTATGGCTAACTGCAGGAGACCCCTCTAGCGTTATTCCTCCAGAAGCACCTTATGCGATGACCCAGCAAAATCGAGAATTTAAGCCGCGTATTTTAGTTGTCCCGCAAAATGCAAAGGTAGAGTTTCCGAATGCAGACTCAATCATGCATCATGTTTATTCATTTTCTAAAGCCAAAACGTTCGAATTAAAGCTATATAAGGAGCACCCAAAAGCGCCCATTACTTTTGATCAAACGGGTGTTGTTGAGCTTGGCTGTAATATTCATGATTGGATGTTAGGTTATATTGTGGTGGTAGATAGTACTATTTTTGCAATCACTGATGAAAACGGGAATGTTGATTTAAATGCCAATGCAGGCGAATACACGTTAAGTGTTTGGCATTCTGGATTTAGTGATATTAGTAAGGTTGAATCTCAAACTATTACTGTGGCTACTAACCCGATCACTTATAAAGTAAAGCAGGAAATTGCGGAGCAAATTGACTTTGCTACGGATGAATTTGATGACTATTAATCGCTTAATGAGGCTGGCATTTTTAGCCGGTGCTTTATGTTTTAGTAATGCATTGTATGCACAAGTAAAAGGCTTGATACAAATTAGAGCCGTGCAGGGGGACGATATACGTAGCTTCCAAGAGGGCGGCCTTGGGCTATATCGGCACGATACTAAAAGCGACGAACTTATTTTATCCCAAGGTATTTTAGATTTTAATGTTGATTTAGCATCTAGTTGGTCGGCTCATGGGGTGTTAAATGCGAATCAAGATCCTGACGTTGGCCTTGGTTTTACGCAGGCTTATATAAAGTATCAGCCACTATCTAACAGCAACTATAAATGGCACATGCGCGTGGGGGGCTTTTACCCACTTATGTCGCTTGAAAACCCTGATATAGGGTGGACTTCTCCTTATAACTATACAAACTCAGCTATTAATAGCTGGATAGGCGAGGAAGTACGCACTGTTGGCGCAGAGGTAACTATTAAGCGCCCAGCAAAACGTTTTAACAGCGCTCATAGCTTTAGTTTTGTAGGTGCTACATTTAAAGGCAATGATCCTGCCGGTACTTTACTTGCGTGGCGTGGTTTTGCATTACACGATAGACAAACTACATTTAACGAAAGTATTAAATTTGCGCCTATAGCGGCATTAAATGCATACGAATTACGTTGGCAGGCTAATCAGGTTTTACCGTTTGAAGAAGTAGACGGTCGTTTTGGCTATTACGCTGGCGTACATTGGGATTACTTAAAAAAATCACAATTTCGAATTTATTATTACAACAATAATGGCGACCCAACCACACTTAATATTAGTACAGGGCAGTATGCTTGGGATACTCGCTTTACAAGCGCCGCTTGGCTTTATAAGTTTAATAGTAAAACACGTTTAATAGCACAGGTACTTAATGGTAAAACTGAAATGGGCAGTAACGCATTAATTGATAATGCTTTTTATAGCCATTATTTAATGCTGAGCCATAAAGAAGGCAAACATCGAGTTTCAGTACGTTACGATTACTTTAAAGTTACTGACAACGACACAACCGCGTTTGACCCTAATGCAAGCAATGGCGAAGGTTTAACAGCAACATGGCGCTACCAACTCACTAATAAACTACAAATAGGGATTGAAGGTTCTGCACTTAAAAGTGTTGCAAAAAATAGAGAGCCGATTGGATTTAATGAACGAATTTCGCAGCAGCAAATCATGCTAAATGCGCAATGGCGTTTTTAAAAGTATAAAAAAGGGAGCATTTAAATGCTCCCTTTTTAGTTTAATAAAATTGGTATAGATTATACCAACCTGCATAAATCTTTGATCAATTTAACGAATTAAATTGCACTATAACGTCGTTAAAAATTTTTTATTTAGAACAACTAGATACAAAAAATTTTGCCTAGTTCTAGCGTAATTTTCTTAACGTTAAATAGACCCTATATATAAGCAGATTGGTATTATTTTTTATCGAATGCGCGTTTCATGTAGTTAGGTGTAGCGAGTGCACCATGGTGAATACCGTTGTTGTAGTATTCGCTATGCTGCGCAATATTTGCAGCTGCATCTTCTCTAAAACCGTCAAATGCTTGTGATTTACGTGCAAGTGTTACTGACCATAAACCGCTTGGGTAAATTGGTTGTGGGAATGGCAGTGTTTGTAAATCGTTAAAGCCTACGCTTAGCATTGCTTCGCGCATTTCAACTAATAATGGCATGTGCATAAGTGGTGATTCACTTTGTTGTACTAAAATACCACCTGGGCGCAGTGCATCTAAACAGCTTGTGTAAAACGCATGGTTAAATAAACCCTCACCTGGACCTACCGGATCTGTGCCATCAACAATCACTACGTCGATAGATTCGCCAGCGGCTTCGCGCATGTATTTAATACCGTCGTCAAACATAACAGTTGCACGGGCGTCGTTATTAGATTCACAAAGCTCTGGGAAGTATTTTAACGACATTTGCGTTACTACTTCGTCGATATCTATTTGCGTTACAGTTTCTACGCCTGGGTGTTTTAATACTTCGCGTAAAGTACCGCAGTCGCCGCCGCCAATAATAACGACGTTTTTAGGGTTTGGATGCGCTAAAAGTGCAGGGTGGCTGATCATCTCATGATAAAAGAAGTTTTCGCGGGTTGTTACCATAGTACACCCGTCGATGATCATTAAATTACCAAAGTCTGTGGTTTCAAACATTTCTACCTTTTGAAAAGGAGACTGTTTTTCATCTAACTTTTTATTAATACGTAATGAAAATGCGCTGCCATCGCGGTCGCTAATTTCAGTAAACCACTTACTTTGATCTAAATTTGCCATAGTTACTATTACACTTTTTAGGTTGAGTATGAAAAAGGGGCAATTCTGCCAGTGCTTGGCGTTTTGCTCAATGACATTTTAACTGATTTGACGAATAAAGTTAGTTAGGAGTGAGTGAAAGTTCAATTTTTGTTAGCCTAGTGGATAGTGACGTATTAAAATGCGCCTTTATACCTAATTGACTAAAGAAGAGTTGCCATGACCTGGGGTTTAGAAACAGCACGCGCCACTTATAACGTTGCTCATTGGAGTGATGGTTATTTTGATATTAACGCACAAGGCGAACTGGTGGCTTACCCAGATGGCGACCAAACAAAACCGGCCATTTCTTTAACGCAATTAACTGAGCAGTTTAAGCAACAAGGTTTAACGTTGCCGGTTTTAGTGCGCTTTACTGATATTTTAAAAAATCGTGTAGACACACTTACTAACGCGTTTACGCAAGCGCGAGCAAATCGTGAATATAACGGAAAATACACCTGTGTTTACCCAATTAAAGTAAATCAGCAACGTTCTGTAGTAAGTAAGCTATTAGCGCATCCAAGCGGGCTTGTTGGCTTAGAAGCAGGCTCAAAGCCAGAACTTATGGCTATTTTGGGTGTAGCAAAAGAGCCAATCACAATAGTGTGTAACGGCTATAAAGACAGTGAGTTTTTACGCCTAGCGTGTATTGGTCAAGCAATGGGCCACAGCGTAAAAATTGTGGTAGAAAAGCTTTCAGAACTGACCACACTACTTGAAGAAATAGACAACCTAGGCATTGAACCGGCTATTGGTATTCGCATTCGCCTAAACTCAGTAGGCAAAGGCAAGTGGCAAAACACGGGCGGCGAAAAAGGCAAGTTTGGTTTAACAGCAGGCCAAGTACTAAGTGCTGTTGAAGTGCTTAAAAAGCATAATAAGCTGCACTTAATGCAAATGGTGCATTTTCATATTGGTTCTCAAATTGCCAATATTCGTGATATTCACCGTGCTTTACGTGAATGTGCACGCCACTTTGCTGAGCTTACACAATTAAACGTACCGTTAAATACCGTTGATGTGGGCGGCGGCTTAGGTGTTGATTACGAGGGCTCTGGCTCGCGTAGTGCATGTTCAATGAATTACACCGTAGAAGAGTATGCGCGTAACGTAGTGAATGCATTTGCAGAAGTGTGCGATCAGCATAACCTTACGCATCCGGCCATTATCACCGAGTCGGGGCGTGCTTTAACTGCTCACCATGCGGTATTAATTACCGATGTAATTGACGTAGAAAAAGCGCCTAATCATTTAAATCCAGAGCCACCGCTTGAAAATAGCGCATTAGTGCTTGATGAAATGTGGCAGTGTTTACAGCGTTTAAACCCGCGTATGGCACTTGAGATTTATCACGATGCTATGCACTTATTTAGCGAAGCGCACGATCAGTACGTGCATGGCTTAGTAAGCATGCTAGAGTGGGCGAAAATAGAGCAGCTTTACTTTACTATTTTACATCGTGTACGTGCATCGCTTAGTAATAATGCGCGCGCGCACCGTGAAGTACTCGACGATTTAAACGAAAAGCTTGCTGATAAACTCTTTGTTAACTTTTCATTATTTCAGTCGTTGCCTGATGTATGGGGTATTCAGCAGTTGTTTCCTGTTATGCCAATCGAAAACTTAACTCAGCCACTGACTCAGCGCGCGATTATTCAAGATATTACCTGCGATTCTGACGGGCAGATTCGTGAATACGTTGAAGGCGCTGGTATCGAAACCAGCCTACCAATACCAGAATATAAGCATGGCGAGCAATACCACATTGCTATGTTTATGGTAGGCGCGTATCAAGAAATTTTAGGTGATTTACATAACCTATTTGGTGACACTGATTCGGTGCACGTAGAGCTTAACGACGATGGTTACGTGTTAACCAATGCTATAAAAGGTGATAGCGTTAAGGATGTATTAAAGTTTGTTGACTATGATAGCGCCATTTTAGCTGACAACTTTGCGTACCAAGTTAATAAACTTGATGTATCGACGCAGTGTAAAGAAGGTTATTTAGCTGAGCTTAATGCAGGCCTTGAAGGCTATACCTATTTTGAAGATTAATTTGTAAGCAACTGAAAGCGCAGTATTAGTGGCTGCGCAATGTTTAAAGGAATGGAAGTAATGTCAGTTATTCGCAGTGTATTTAGTATTATTTTTTACACAATAAACACACTTTTTTGGTTTGTGCCTATTTTTGTTTGTGGGCTTATAAAGCTTATCCCTATTAAGCCTCTACAAAAGCTTATGAGCTGGGCAGCTAAGCAATTTGCAACTATTTGGGTTACCTTTAATAGCTTAAATCAAGCGTTATTCACGCCAACTAAACTTAATGTAACTGGCCTTGAAGACCTTAAACTAAAAGATTGGTACCTAGTAATTGCAAATCACCAAAGCTGGGTCGATATTTTAGTATTACAGCGCGTGTTTAATCGTAAAATTCCATTTTTAAACTTCTTTTTGAAAAAAGAGCTTATTTACGTGCCTATTTTAGGTTTATGTTGGTGGGCGCTTGATTTTCCGTTTATGACTCGCACGAGTAAAAGCCAATTAAAAAAGAATCCAAAGCTGCGTGGCAAAGATTTAGAAACCACACGTAAAGCCTGCGAAAAATTTAAAGAGATGCCAGTAAGTGTGGTTAACTTTGTAGAAGGCACTCGTTTTACTACGCAAAAGCATGAGCGCCAAAATAGTCCGTTCCCACATTTATTAAAACCAAAAGCGGGCGGTATTGCTTTTGTAATGCAAGCAATGGGCGAGCAAATTACTAAAGTGGTTAACGTCACCATTCATTACCCAGATGGTATTCCTACTTTTATGGATTTTGCTGGTGGTAAGGTAAAAAATATCAACGTACACGTGGAAGTAAGGCCAGTAAGCGCAGAGCTTATTGGTGACTACACAGGTGATTCTGAATTTAGAGTTCGCTTTCAAAGCGAGTTAAACCGCTTATGGGAAAACAAAGAGCAAACACTGCAATCGCTCGAAAAAACCCATAAGTAAAAGGTAAAAATATGAGCTTACAGTTATGCTAAAAAAGTGGTTACCAAATTGGCTTAACGGCTTAATTGTAGGCTGCGTATTGTTTTCTAACATGATACTTTTTGGCTCGCTAGTATTTGTACTGGGCCTTATTAAGTTATTACTGCCTTTGCCTGTTGTTAATTCTTTATTGCACAGCGCTTACCGAGGTTGGTGTAACGGCAACCGTTTAGGGCTTTGGTTAGGTTGCCCTAACATTGTGGTTGATATAAGTGGCGACTTAAACTCAAAAAGTTGGTATTTACTTATTTGTAACCACGCGAGTTGGTTAGATATAACTGTACTTAGCTCATTACATGCATTGCCTGCCCCTAAATTCTTTTTAAAAGACGGGTTAAAATACATGCCTTTTATTGGCACTGGTGCGTGGGCTATGGGTATGCCGTTTATGAAACGGGTAAGCAAAGCGCAATTAGCTAAAAATCCAAAGTTGAAAGGGTTGGATGTAGAGCGCACGAAGCGTAGTTGTCGTAATTTTCGTCATCATCCTACTACCATCATTAATTTTGTTGAAGGTACACGCTATACGCCAGCCAAACATAATCTGCAACAAAGTCCTTTTAAGCATTTATTAAAGCCCAAAGCGGGCGGCATTGCTTTTGCGCTTGAAGTATTAGCCGATCAATTTGATGCCATGCTTAATACAAGTTTAGTATATAGCGGTAAGACAGATCACGTTTGTCGTAACTTGCTAAAAGGTGAGCTAGATTCTATTTATGTTTCAATAGACGTAACGCCCATTAATGACAATATGCAGGGCAGCTATCAAAGCGATGACGTATTTAAAGTTAATTTTCAACATTATGTGAATGAGCTATGGGTTGCTAAAGATCAGCAGCTTGCCGACATTTATGCTCAACAAGATTTACCTGAACCACAAATCAGTAAGGAAATTGAAACACTATGACCAACACCCATCTTCAGGAATTAATTGCTCCTTGGTTTGAAAAAGTACCCGACGCGGATTTTCTTAGCTCAATTACCGCAGTCTCAATAGGAATATTCTCTTTATTAATTGTTTACTTATTTACTCGTAGATTAATGTTACCTGGCATTCAAAAAATAGTGACGAGGCTTTCTCCTGAGCGAATTGGTGCGCTTTCTCCTATGCTTAATAAGCTAAATAAACGTATTGCCGGAATGCTGTGCTGCGTATTGTTTTTAGCTACGTTTGATAGCGTATACCCAGTTAATGAAATTGCAGGAGAAATACTAAAAACAATAGGACAAGCTTTGCTTATTATTTATGCTGGTTTTATTTTTAGTAGTATTGTGAGCATTGCGGGTACTATTTATAACCAGTTAGAGTTTGCACGCGAAGTCCCTATTCAGGGCTTAATTCAGGTTGTTAAGCTAATAACCTTTATTGTGTGTGCAATTTTAATTGTGAGCATTTTTCTTGAGAAGTCACCTACTTATATTCTCTCTGGCTTTGGTGCTATTGCTGCTGTTACGTTATTAGTATTTAAAGACACTATTTTAGGCTTTGTAGCCAGTATTCAAATAGCAGCAAATCGCCTAGTAACCTATGGTGATTGGATTCAAGTAGAAAATTACGGCGCCGATGGCGAAGTAATTGATTTGGGTTTAAACACTGTAAAGGTACGTAACTGGGATAACACTATAACAACTATTCCAACTTATATGCTGGTAGCGGGTTCATTTAAAAACTGGCGCGGGATGCAAGAGTCGGGCGGTAGACGTATTAAACGCTCACTCAATATTGATATGCACAGTATTTGTTTAGTGGGTGATGAGTTTAGAAAACAAATTGATGCGGCTATTCCGCTGCACGACTATATTCGAGTGACGACATTACCTGCTCAGGTTTCTAATTTAGGGCTATTTCGTCGCTATGCTGAAGGCTATTTAAAACAGCACAGTAAAATTAATACGTCGCTTACGTTAATGGTACGAGAGCTACAACCACTAAACCATGGTTTACCTATTGAGTTTTATTGCTTTAGTGAAGACAAACGCTGGATTTCGTACGAGCATTTACAAGCCGAAATAATGGACCATTTGCTTGCGGTATTACCCGTGTTTGGGCTTAGAGCATATCAAAGTGTAAGTGGACAATTAAGCCCACCTAACGAGCAACAAACAGATAAGCCAACATTTAGAGTGATGGCAAATAGTGTTGTAAAAGACCCACAGCAATAAATAAAGCTAAGAGCCACCAAATAGGTGGCTTTTTAAATCGCAGCCATGTAAATGTAATTATTACTAACGCAACTTGCCAAAGGTTATGCACCGCTGATGTCCAAATTGGCGAATACAGTGCAGCCGCTAAAAAACCTACTACCGCGGCATTAAGCGCCGCTATTGAGCTTGCAAAACGTGGCTTACTTGCCAAGTTAATCCAGCTCTTCTGAAATGCCAAAATAAGTAAAAAACCAGGCATAAATATAAGCAGTGTAGCTATAAGAGCACCCACTAAAGGTTGTTCTGTAGTAAGTTGTGCGCCTAAGTAAGTAGCAATAGTAAACATAGGCCCAGGCACTGCTTGTGCACTCGCGTAAGCACTTAAAAACTGATCATCACTCAATGCTGGTACGCCAGCTTGAAGTACGGGTAGTACTACGTGTCCGCCGCCAAACACCATTGCACCTGCTTGGTAAAAAGGCGCAAATAAAGCAAACTCTTGACCAAGCGGAATAAAGCTAACACCAAGTAGAAGCGCAAATAATCCCAGAGCAATCCAGTTAATATTACTTTTTTTGCTACTAATATCTTCCGTGGCTGTACCAAGTTTTAATAAAGGCCATATAGCACCTATTGCTGTAGCAATTATTAAAATAGCGATTTGAGTGCCTAGCATTGGTAATAACACCAAAGCAAGTGTACTCATTACAGCAAGTAGCTTAAGTACGGTACTTGTACAAAAGCTTTTAGCCATACTAAGCGTTGCATCAGCAACTATAACAACGGCAAATAACTTTAAACCTGCAATAATAGCAAAGTAAATAGCGTCAAACTGATGAGCACTAACCGCAAGTAGCACCATTATTAAAAACGAAGGCAGAGTAAAGCCTACAAATGCAGCTATACCACCCAGTACACCAGCACGCTCAACGCCAATTGCAAAACTAACTTGGCTAGAGCCAGGACCTGGTAGGGCTTGGCTTAAGCTAATAAGTTGTGCGTAACGCGTGTTAGTAAGCCAATTTAACGAGTCTACAAAGTGGCGTTTAAAATAACCTAAATGCGCAGCAGGGCCGCCAAAGCTCATACACCCTAATAAAAAAAACTGTCTAAAAATAGCAATTAACATTGCGCCAATATCCTTTGTAAAGTTCATTAAATTGTCACAGGGGAGTATGACATTTTTATTAAAATGGCACATTAGTTTGAGGTCTGTTTAACAATCAAGCAAGATGCGTTGCTTTTAACACTCTCTTCATAGTTTGTTCATACATGTATTTGCATACTCTTGCTAAATTCTTAATGAATAGGGTATCACCATGACTTTAACTAAATCACTTTTAAGCGTAACCGTAGTAGCTGTATTACTTTCTGGTTGTGAAATGAATAACACAGGTAAAGGAGCCGCTATAGGCGCCGCAGCCGGAGGTGTATTAGGTAAGGCTACGGGTAATCATAAAGATAAACGTATTTTTATTGGTGCAGCTATTGGTGCACTGGCGGGCGCTGCTGTTGGCGACTACATGGATAAGCAAGAAGAAGCATTTCGTGATGAGTTAGCAGGTTCAGGTGTTGAAGTAGTACGAGAGGGTGATAATTTACGTTTAGTAATGCCATCAAACATTACGTTTGCGACTGCTCAATCTTATATTTCATCAGGCTTTAACGATACGTTAGATGCGATTGCTAAAGTAATGAACAAGTACGAAAAAACCTACTTAAGTGTAGAAGGTCATACCGACAGTACGGGTAAAGATAGCTTCAACATGAACCTATCGCGTGAACGCGCACAAAGTGTGAAAGACTACTTAGTGAACCA
Organism: Pseudoalteromonas sp. SWXJ133; assembly: GCF_015864365.1. Taxonomy (NCBI): domain Bacteria; kingdom Pseudomonadati; phylum Pseudomonadota; class Gammaproteobacteria; order Alteromonadales; family Pseudoalteromonadaceae; genus Pseudoalteromonas; species Pseudoalteromonas sp. SWXJ133. The sequence goes on along the minus strand of NZ_JADYXJ010000030.1, from coordinate 26,167 downwards.
ACAAATTATGGCTACACGTGTTAGCACTATGGGCTATGGCAAAACACGCCCAATTGCAACTAATGATAATGCAAATGGCCGTGCTCAAAACCGTCGCGTAGAAATTCAGATAGTGCCAAATACTGAAGGTTAGGGTTCTTGAACCTTGCAAATTCAACCTTGAAAGGTCAACAGACCCTAATCCTTATTAAACTGTAATTCACACAGTTTTTGATACAACGGGTTACTTGCTAACAACTCTTGGTGAGTACCCGTTGCTATGATTTCCCCATTTTCCATTACTACAATTACATCGGCATGTTTTACCGTTGCCAGCCTATGGGCAATTATTAACGTTGTTCTGTTTTGCATTAAATGCTCAAGTGCAGCTTGTACATGGTGTTCGCTTTGCGCATCCAGCGCGCTGGTGGCTTCATCAAGAAGGAGTATTTCAGGGTCTTTTAATATAGCGCGTGCCAGTACAATACGCTGCTTTTGCCCACCCGATAACCTCACACCCTGCTCACCTAAAAAGCTGTTATAACCTTGCGGTAGCTGTTTGATAAATTCATCGGCATGCGCATACTTTGCTGCGGCATATACTTGCTCATCGGTTGCACTTGGGTTGCCGTAGCGGATGTTATGCATTACGTCGGAGCTAAATAAAATAGGGTTTTGCGCTACCATGCCCATTTTATTACGCAGAGTATTAAGCGATAAATCTTTAATGTTTACATCTTTAAATTTAATGGCTCCGCTAGCCGGATCGTAAAAGCGTTGTAGTAATTCAAATAACGTTGTTTTACCTGCGCCAGAAGGGCCAACAATTGCCACGGTTTGGCCTTGATTTATATTTAGGCTTATTTTATTTAGCGCGCTTACGTCTGGGCGAGAGGGGTAGTTAAAGCTTATATTTTCAAGCGTAATAGCAGGGCTGTTACTATCTTGCAGTAAGCTATCGTCTTGTGGATCTAGCGGGTTTTCTATCTCACTTTTAACAGCAAGTAACTCAAGTAACCTTGCCGCAGCACCAGCTGCACGTTGTAGTTCACCATATACTTCAGCAACGGTTGCCACCGACATTGCAACCATAATAGCGTAAAACACAAACGCACCTAACTCGCCGCCGCTCATGGTGCCTGCAAGTACGTCGTTACCACCTACCCATAACATAGCGCTAATAGCACTAAAGGTTAAAAAAATCACCACGGCTATTAAAAATGAACGTTGCTTAATACGTTTTTTAGCAACGTTAAAGGCTTTTTCGGTCTCAAGCGCAAAGGCATGTTGTTCTTGTGCTTCGTGGCTATAGCTTTGCACTACTTTAATATTTTGTATGATTTCTCCGGCATAGGTACTTATGTCGGCAATGGCATCTTGGCTAGAGCTTGCTAGTTTACGTACCTTGCGACCAAATATCATCATAGGAACAAGTACCAGCGGTACACAGGCTACAACCACTAAAGTAAGTTTTAAATTAGTAAACAACAGCATAGCTAAGCCACCAATCAACATAAGTACACTGCGCAGTGCCATAGAAAATGATGAGCCGATAATTGATTGCAGTAATGTGGTGTCGGTGGTTAAACGCGACATAAGTTCGCCACTGCGGTTTTCTTCAAAGTAGCTAGGGTGTAGCGTAACAATACGATTAAACACGGCTTTTCGAATATCGTTACTGACTCGTTCGCCAATCCACGACATTAAATAAAAACGGCTAAAGGTACCGATCGCTAATAAGCTGATTAAGCCAATGAGTACCAGTACAGCTTGTTGTAATTGATCTTTGGAGCCTGCAATAAACCCATGATCAATAACAAACTTAACCCCCTGACCTAGTGATAAGTTAACCCCCGCAGTGACCAATAGCGCGGCTAGCGCAGCTACTACCATCCATTTGTAAGGTTTTATAAAAGCAAAAACAGGTAATAAGCTGCTAAAAGCTGCTTTTTCGGATGCAGAGGTGTTTTTTGACATAGTGGATTCTTTTTAAAGGTTAAGGTATAGATATGGCATCATCGGATTAAAAATCAATAGTATTAAATATCATCAATAAGGAATTGTTATGACAACAAAAATAATAAGTGGTGAATTTACAGTGGCTTTAGCGCCAATTGAAGGTTACGCCAAAGGGCAGCAAGGTATTAACTTAGGACGCATGTCGATTGATAAAACATTTAAAGGTGACTTAAATGCTACAAGCCAAGGCGAGATGCTTAGCGCAATGACGCCAACCCAAGGCAGTGCGGGTTACGTGGCAATAGAGCAAGTGATAGGTGAGCTTGAAGGTAAGCAGGGCAGTTTTGTACTGCAACACTTTGGCACTATGAATAAAGGACAAGATAGTCTTATTTTAAATGTTATTCCTGATTCAGGCACAAATGAGCTAAAAGGATTAACTGGCAGTATGAAAATACGCATTGAGCAGAGTATTCACTATTACGACTTTGACTACCGCTTATAAAATGGATAACAAACAATGCAAAAAATAGTAGAATTTAAAAGGCGTGGTTTTTTAGTAACGGCATTGATGTAGATGCTTTGAATGAGCGCATATACCACTTAAATCAAGAAGGTTGGAAAGTAATAAGTATAAATACCGCGACTGCTTTTCAAGGCCAAATAACGGCCTATATATTATTAATAGAAAACGATGAACTATAAGGACAAAAATGACATTAGCAGCATGGTTTAGTTTAGTACTTGTATGCATGATGGGTGCAATGTCGCCAGGCCCAAGCCTTGCAGTTGTACTAAAGCATACAATGAGTGGCGGAATGAAAAACGGTATGCTTGCTGCACTTAGCCATGGCATGGGTGTTGGGCTTTATGCGGCAGCTTCGTTACTTGGTTTGGGGACATTGATGGCTCAGTTTCCAACGGTATACCAAGTACTTGTATATTTAGGCGCTGGGTATTTAGCTTATTTAGGTTTAAAAATACTATTAGCAAAACCCAATAATGACGAACTGCAAGTACAAAAAAGTGAGATAAGTGCAGTTAAAGCATTACAAGATGGCTTTGCCATTGCCTTTTTGAACCCCAAGCTCGCTATTTTCTTTTTAGCCTTGTTCTCACAGTTTATTGACCCGCAAAATCTCACTTTAAGCATTGGCATTATTATGTGCTTAACCGTGTTTGTAATTGATACAGGTTGGTATTTACTAGTTGCAGTACTTACTGAGGTTTCAAAAAATCGCTTTGGTTTTACTAAGCAGAACCCATGGCTTGATAAAATACTGGGGGTTGTGTTTATTGCTCTTGCTATAAAAGTCGTTATTAGTTTGTAAGATTGAGTAGAGATTATTGAAGTTTGCAGAGTGTATTTGTAGTTATATAGATAAAGGATTAAAACAATGACAAAACATATTTTAAAAAGTGCATCTTTCGACCCGAAGGTTCAGCAATACTGGATGCTAATGGCCGCTTTTTTTAGTGTACTAGCGCTGGTGACTATTCCGTTGTTACCCATTGTTTTAGCGATTGTATGGCTGGTGGGCGGGCGAATACTCGCAGCTATGTCGGCTGACTTATTACCACAAAAATTGGTAGTTAAACGTGGCATATTATTTAAAGAAGAAAAATCTATTCCGCTTGAAAAAATAACAGATGTAGGGTTAAGCCAAGGGCCGCTCATGCGAATTTTTGGATTATATCGTTTAAGCTTTGAAACAGCAGGGCAGTCAGGAAATGGTGCTTTAGTGTCTTTGCTTGGTGTGGTTAATGCGAGTGAGTTTAGAGAGGCGATACTTGAGCAAAAAGATGTATTGGCTAATCAAGGTAAAACGTCGCAGCAGGCAACAGAGCAAAGTGAGAAAGAGCTACTGAGAGCACTTACTTATAGTGTTAAAAATATTGAGCAGATGCTACTTGTTTTAGTTGATGAAAGGCAGCAAAAGTAACCTGTTTTAAACTTGTAATACTTATAAGGATGTTTTTATGAATACGGATATAAAAAATATATTTAATAATCATCCTGAGGCAGCTAAAAGTACGCTTATACAATTACGAGAGCTAATTTATACCGTAGCACAAGAGCAAAACTTAGGAGCTGTTGAAGAGTCTTTAAGGTGGGGAGAGCCAAGTTATAACACAATAAATGGCAGCCCCATTCGCGTAGGCTTTAAGGGCTCATCGTGTTATTTGTTTTTTCATTGCCAATCAAAGCTAGTAAGCACATTTAGAGAGTTGTACTCTCATAATCTTACCTTTGAAGGAAATAGAGCAATTGTATTAAATAGTGAAAAGCCATTACCAGAGTACCCACTTAAAGCGTGTATTAAATTAGCACTGACTTATCACAGCGTTAAACACCTACCTTTGTTAGGCGCATAATTATAAGTACTTAGTAGATACTTAAAATACGCTACATATTTGATTTGCGTCACAGGTAATAACGGTTACGTTTTCATAACCAACACGCGTTAATGCTTCTGCTCCCAACGTTGCGCGTGCACCACTTGCGCAGTGCACGTAAATAGGGCGAGCTGCGTCTTTTTCTATTTCCATTAGTTTCATCTCGAGTAATCCACGCGGAATATTTATAGCGCCGGCAGCTGATTTTGTCGCGTGCTCTGCAGGTTCTCGCACATCAATAAGTAAACCTCTATTTTGTTCAAGCTCGAGTTTTGCTTGCGCTGCGTCAATACGGCGTTGGTTAGGTGTGATAATTTTTAGTAAATCAGGGATTGATGTAAGCATTAGTTTGTAAATCCTCTTTTTCTTAAAAAAGACATTAATGAGTGCTACTTGGTATAAGTAGGTTGAATTGAGTTAATACTTATAAATAACGTTAAAAACTGAAAGTTACTTTATATAAAGTAACTTAATAGTGCGGATACTGCTACAGCACTTCTGCCGATTAATAAAATGGCATCGCTAGTTTCATGGCTACCTTAACATTAGTAAAACCTAATGTTAATTATATTAGAACTTACTAATGTAAAAGTCTATACTTAAAAAGGTATCAAAAAGAGAAATAATAAAATGAATATTGAACAACTAGCTGTCAACGCAGAGCAAGCCGAACAGTTTTTAAAATTAATGGCTAACAAAAATCGGTTAATGATTTTATGTAGTTTATTACAAGGTGAGCAAAGTGTAGGTGAGCTAAACACAAATGTACCTTTAGCGCAGTCGGCGCTTTCTCAGCATTTAGCAAGTTTACGCAAGGCGAATATGGTTGTTACTCGCCGAGAAGGGCATACTATTTATTACTCATTGATCGACCCAAAAGTTGAGTCGATCATCGCTTTATTATATGACTGGTTTTGCCGACAAGAAGATACTAAATAAACGTAGCTATTTCATCGATAGATTTTTTATCCAGAGCATGAGCAGGTATTGTTGCATCATCACCTGGGTAGCCTGTAATAAGTAGCATGTATGGGCGTTCGTTATCTTTATCGCGATTACATATGTCGGTTAAAAAACTCATTGGCTTTGGAGTATGAGTAAGGGTTGCCAAACCACTGCGGTGCAAAGCTTGAATTAAAAAGCCGGTAGCTAAACCAACAGACTCATGCACATAATAATTCGTATTTTTATCATCGGTGCTTACACCGCCCTTTTTTTGACTAAATACAGCTATAAGCCAAGGTGCATGTTCTAAATAAGGCTTATTAGCATCGGTCCCTAACGGTTTTAGTGCATCTAACCATTCTTCACCTGCTCTGCCTTCGTAAAAAGAACGCTCTAATTTTTCGGCGGCTTCTCTTATTTGTTTTTTTACATCACTGCTGTTTATAGCCACAAAATGCCAAGGCTGATGATTCGCTCCACTTGGTGCTGTACCTGCTGCCTTTATACATGCCTTAATAATATTTTTTGGTACTGGGCGATCGCTAAAGCTACGAATACTATGACGGCGTTGGCTGGTGGTTAAAAACTCGTTAGCGCGATTTAGCATTTCGTCGTGTGGATATTCTATAAAGTCGTTTAATGGTTGGCTTTGGTGATCTTGCATGGCTTTTCGCTTCTTATAAAAAGTATATGTGGTTTTTATACCGAGTGAATACAGTGCAGGCAAGTGTTATGAGTTTAAATTATGTTTATTTGTTGTTACAAATTTAACTAACAAGTAACTTATGTTCCTGTTTTTCTTGTGATATAAAACATTATAAAAATAATTACTCATATTCAAGGAAGTAAAAATGCTATCAATAACTGGGTTATCTAAAACCTACGATAACGGCGTACATGCACTACAAGGTGTTGATTTATCTATCGGTAAAGGGATGTTTGGATTGCTTGGGCCAAATGGCGCAGGTAAATCATCGCTTATGCGTACCATTGCAACACTGCAGTCGGCTGATTCAGGTTCAATTACTTTTGATGGCATTGATGTATTTAAAGACCCACAGGCACTGCGCCAACGCTTAGGTTACTTACCACAAGATTTTGGTGTGTACCCGCGTGTTAGTGCTTACGACTTACTGGACCATATGGCTGTTTTAAAGGGTATTCATAATAAAGCAGAGCGTAAAGAGTCGGTTGAAGGATTACTTGCGCACACTAATTTATATCAACATCGCTCAAAAGCGGTCAGTGGCTTTTCGGGCGGTATGCGCCAGCGTTTTGGTATTGCACAGGCATTACTGGGTGACCCTGATTTACTAATAGTTGATGAGCCAACAGCGGGGCTAGACCCAGAGGAACGTAATCGTTTCCATAACTTATTAGTAAGCTTAGGCGAGCAAAAAGTAGTTATATTATCGACCCATATCGTTGAAGATGTTGCAGAGCTTTGCCCAAATATGGCGGTGTTGGCTGGCGGTAAGATTTTACTAGAAGGTAACCCAATAGCGCTTACCGATAAGCTCCAAGGACAAATTTGGCGCAAAGCTATGATCCAAGAAGAAGCGCAAGAACTTGAGCCGCAATTACCGGTTATTTCTAAGCGCCTATTTGCAGGTAAAACAATTTTACATGTAATAGCAGAGCAAGCCCCACAAGGGTTTGAAGCAAGTAATGCAAATTTAGAAGATGTGTATTTTTCTACTCTGCTTAATCATCGTAACAGCCAAGTAGCATAAGGAGGCGTTATGTTTTTTAATATGCTCGCGTTTGAGCTGCGCTACTTTGTGCGCCAGCCTTCGTTTTATGTGACCTCATTAATCTTCTTTTTTATGGCGTTTTTTATAAGCTCTAGTAGTAAGTTCCCGTTAGGTGGGGCGAATGTTCATATGAACTCGCCTTTCTCTATTATGCTTTTAACCGTTACATTTTGTACACTCGCTATGTTTTTAGTGGTTAACTTTGTTGCCAGCTCTGCTATTCGCAACAGTGAAAGCAAAATGGATGAGCTGGTTTTTAGTAAGCCTGTTAATCCTGTGCCTTATCAAGCAGGGCGTTTTTTTGGTTCTTACTTAGTTGTACTTATTGTGTTTTTAAGCGTGCCATTGGGTGTGTTTTTAGGGTCGCAATTTGGTTTATTGGTTGGCTGGCTCGATAGCGAATTGGTAGGTCCTAATAAGCTAATGTACTACGCTGCGCCTTATCTTTATTTAGCAGTGCCAAGTTTACTGGTGCTTTCGGCTATTTTTAATAGTGTAGCGGTCTATTTTAAAACCATGATGTCGGTGTATGTAGCAGCTGTTGTGATTTTTATAGCCTATCAAATTGCCGGCGTTTACTTTGATGATTTAGCATTTAGAAATATTGTTGTTTACGCCGACCCATTTGGCTCTGGTTCGTTAATTGATTTAACACGTTATTGGACTGTAAATGATAAAAACACAGAAGTTCTAACGCTCACAGGTGACCTTTTAGTTAACCGTATATTGTGGGTGGCAATCAGTGTTGCAATGTTTTTTGGCCTTGGAAAGCTAAGCAATCGCATAGTAACTAAAAAACAGAAGAAGCAATTTAAAGTCTCTGCTTTTGTACAAAATAAACAAGCTGCACTTATCAATAGTGCTAAAAATTATAAATCAGCGGGGGTTAGTACTAAATCTCAGCTAATAATGCGCAGTATATTCGAACTTAAACAAGTTATATTTAGTGCTCCTTTTATGATTTTAGCGGGTGTAAGCATTGTAACGCTTATGATCCCACTACTTGCTCCTATTGGCGCCTATGGCACTACTAACTGGCCTTTAACTCAGAATATGGTAAATGTTATTAGTGGTATTTCCGGTTTATTTTTGTTTGTTATTATCGCTTTTTATAGTGCTGAGCTTGTGTGGCGAGAGCGACAAAGTGGCATGGGCGATATTGTTGACAGCTTTCCGGTACATAACAGTGTTTTTTGGGTGTCAAAAATACTGGCTTTAATCGCCGCTATTTCTGGGTTGTTTCTAGTGGGAATGATACTCACAATTACAGTTCAGTTATTTAAAGGTCAATTTAATTTAGAGCTAGGACAGTATTTATTTAGGATTGTTTATTTATCGATTTTACCGTTAATTATGCTGACGGTACTCGCCTTCTTTTTACAAATTATTAGCCCGAATAAATATGTAGGAATGGGCTTGTTTATTTTGTATTACATAGCGCAAAAAGTAATGGGTTCTTATGGGTTTGAGCACCATATGTATCACTTTTCGCAAAGCAGTAGCGTACCGTATTCTGATATAAATGGTTATGGGCACTTTTTACAAGGCGCGCATTGGTACACATTATATTGGGGTGCGTTAAGTCTTGTTTTAGCGATTGTTGGGTTTGCGTTATGGCATCGCGGTCCTTCACAAACGCTGCGCACACGCTTGTCTATGCTTCGTTATAATATGTCGTTAAAAGGGCAAGCGGTTGCGGTTATTAGTGCATTAGTGTTTGTTGGTGCAGGCTACAATATTTATAACAACACGCGAGTTTTGAATGAGTTTACTACGAGCGATGAGTTTCAAGACAAGCAAATAAGTTATGAGCAGCAGTTTGCACAATACAAAGACTTAGCACTACCTATGGTGACCGATGTTGATTTAACTGTTGATATTTATCCAAAAAAGCGTGCTTTAAGTGCTGTGGCAAAAATTAAATTTACCAATACCTCTAACGAGCCAATTACGCGAGTTTTGATTACCTCACCTCAACACGCTAAAAGTTGGGATGTAGCCATGGCTGGCGGAAAGATAGTTGAAAAATTACCAGCGTTTTATTCAGCATGGTTTGAGTTTGAGCAGCCGCTTATGCCAAACGAAGTAAGAGAAGGGCAACTGTCGGTTACTCGTGATCATACAGCCTTTACCGATAAAGACTCTGATACACAATTAGTTGCCAATGGCACTTTTATTAATAATTGGGAACTCCTTCCTAACTTTGGTTATAACCATGGTTTACAGGTAGCTGATAAATTTGAACGTCGTAAGCATGATTTACCAGAACTTGAACGTGCCCATAAGCTAGAGGACAGTCAGTACTATACACAAAGTGATTTAGGTGCAGCTAATGGGTTTATTAACTTTAAGGCGACGGTAACGACCGACGAGTCGCAATTTGCTATTACCCCAGGGTATTTACAAAGTGAAAGTGTAAAAGAGGGGCGCCGTACCTTTGTTTATGAAATGGATGCGCCCATTTTAAACTTTTACGCGGTGCTTTCGGCAGAACTTGAAAGTAAAAAGGTTGAGCATAATGGGGTAAATATTGAGGTGTACTACCACAAAAATCATGCATGGAATGTTGACCGTATGATTGAGTCGGTACAAGACTCGATAGATTACTTTACACAAGCATTTGGGCCGTATCAGCATAAACAACTACGTATTATTGAATTTCCTAAATATCGCTCGTTTGCACAAAGTTTTGCCAATACAGTGCCATACTCCGAAAGCATAGGGTTTATTACAGACTTAAGAGATGAGAGTAAAGTTGACTACCCTTACTATGTTACCGCACATGAAGTAGCGCACCAATGGTGGGGGCATCAAGTATCGGCGGCTAATGTAGAGGGGAGCGCGGTTATTTCTGAAACGCTTTCACAGTACAGTGCGCTTATGGTGCTTGAGAAACGCTTTGGCGCAGAGAAGCTACGTAAGTTTTTAAAATATGAGCTTGATAGGTACTTAATAGGGCGTACAGGGGAAGCCTTTGAAGAAATGCCACTATATAAAACACAGTCGCAACAATATCTTCATTACAATAAAGGATCAGTTGTGATGATGGCGATTTATGATCGTTTAGGTGAAAAACGTTTAAACAATGCACTCAAAGCATTTTTAAATGAATTTCAGTACCAGTCAACGCCATACCCAACTACGCTTGATTTACTTAGCTATTTAAAACAAGACGCAACGCAAGCAGAACAAAGTTTTATTGACGATCAGTTTAAATATATCACTTTGTATGAGCTTGAGATGAAAGACGTTTCAGTTACAGATAGCGTTGATAGCGAAGGATTTTATACTGTAACACTTAGCGTAGAAGCCGTTAAACAGCGTGCGGATGGCCAAGGTGAAGAAACTGAACAGCCGCTCGATGAGCTAGTTGATATTGCATTGTTTAGCGACGACCCTGAAAACTTACTAGCTGAAGACTTTGTTATTTACTCGAAAAAGCATCAAATAGTATCTGGTACCAATACTATTGAGCTTAAAGTAAAAGAAAAACCATTATTTGCGGGGGTTGATCCTTACATTAAGCTGGTCGATAAAGACAGTAAAAACAACTTAGCTAAGTTTTAACTGCTATTTAAATAACTATTCTTTTAGTTAACTAATCTGTACACAGGTTAACTACTTCAAAGGCCGCATTTATGCGGCCTTTATGTGTAATAAATTGTATAAAACTTCATAGCGATTCTACATATTCCTCACAGCTTTTTACGCTAATATTTTATGTTTTCTTATAAAGTTACCTTACTGGTATTTAGTTTATAAGGAAGAGTATGAAACCATTAATTATAGGGGCGATAGCATTAAGCCTCAGTGCTTGTTCTGTGGTAACCATTCAGCCACAGGCAACAGCAAAAATAACGAGCCAAGCTAATTTCGAAGATAGCCGCCCATTTTATTTATGGGGATTAGTGGGTGAGCAGCGGGTAGACGTAAAACAAATATGTTCAAATACACCGGTTATTCAAATGCAGTCACAACAAACGTTTAGCGATGGAGCGCTGAGTTTAATTACGCTTGGAATATACTCGCCCCATACCATTAAAGTGTGGTGCCAAGAGCAAATACTAGGGGAGACATTATGAGTATCAGCTATTTGCAGCCGGTTGCACACTGATTATTTTAACGGGGTGTACAAATATTTACTTTGATAACGGTATACAGAGCAAAGTAAGCAATAAAACGCTAAAAAGCTCACAGTGGCATCATAATTTTGCACTTGCGTTGTACGAGGGATCAGAGCCGTTAGATTTAACAACACATTGCCCACAAGGTGAATGGCAAAGCGCTCATACGTATAAATCGTTTACTAATGGTTTAGCTGAGGTGGTTGTGAATCAAATCGGCCCAGCTTGGTACCCTAAAACAGTAGAAGTACAATGTAATAAGGTACCATTTAAGGCAAAACAGCTATAAAACGAGAAAAGGGCCAAAAGGCCCTTCGTGTTGCAGCAAGTAACACATTCTTTCTTATAAATTAAAGTCTACAGAATAAGCAACGTAAGCTTTAATATCTGAATCATCCATATCTGTATCAGACAAACCAAAAGTAAAACCGTCTTTCGAAATTGATACACCGTAATCTAAGATATTATCATCGCCAATAAAATCACCAGAGTAATGGCCTAAGTGAAGTGCCATTTCAGTGCCGTTACTGCCAACAGTAAAACCGTAGTCAGCTGTCAGGTAAAGTGAATCACCAAAGTCTGTATCATCACCACTTGCAGCTGATGTTGCTAATACAGAAGCACCAAAGGTAAAGCCTTCAACACTGATGCTACCGTAAATTTCAGAGAAATCTGCGTCTGCTTCAGAAGCTGCGTCTGGGTAAGCGTAATAAATATAACCAACATCGTAGCTAACACTTTCGTTAATATCGCCACCAAAGCCTGCATATAAGTCAAGCTCATAGGTCATTTCATCTGCCCACGATGCATTTGAAGCCCAAGTACCTGCATAAAAGCCCGATTCATTGGCATAATCAATACCGCCTGAAATAGCTGCATCGCCCCCAGTTTGCTCTTGACCACGCCATAAGTAGTTTGATGTTGCCGCTGCATTAGCAGTTACTTCAGCATGTACGGCTGTTGACGTTAAAGATGTTGCGCCCATTAATGCTATAGCACTTATAGCGATGGTTTTTTTTAGTTTTAGCATGTCCATTTCCCGTTATATGATTTTTGCTCGCCAAGGTTTTTATTATGTAATTGGAACCTTCAGGCTGACGGCTTTTTATTGTTTAACTAACGGGATAATTGCACTGTGTGTGCCAGCTTCATTGTTTTTTATTAAAAATTATTTTTTATGTATTAAAAACATGAGCTTGAATTTTATGAATAGGATAGGGATATAACATGAAGAAAGATGTTGCGCACATTGCTGGTGCATAAATTAACCTAGCCGCACCATAAAAGTACGGCTAAATTAGAAGATTTTAACCGAATATAGTGCGCATAAGGCTAATTGTTTCGTTTACGCTGCGACCTTTTTGTACTTCACTCACAATTGAATCACGTTTACTGCGAATGTGTTCAGGAATATCGTCAGCAGCAAGAGCACGGTCTACTAATATTTCTGCAGACTCTTTACCTCTACGCTGAGTTTTACCTGTTGTAGTTGTAGTACGTTTAGGCTTGGTTAGCAGTTTAATGTAGTTAGAGTTATCTGGTGTTTTAGCATCAGCGTAGTGAAAGAAACATGGAATTAATGCTTTAATAGCAACCAATTGTTCTTCTAACTCGTTACTAGGTTTAGCCATTTTGTACCATGACATAGCTTGAATACCTTTTACGATATCTTGCCAGTAACGCTCAAAATCACTATTTTTAAGTTTAGAAACACCAAGGGCACCACATAATGCATCTAATCGATTATTTGTAATCGGAGTAAATAAATCAGGGCGACGCATTGCAAGCAGTCGTGTTGCAGGCGCAAGTGTTGGTTTTTCGTTATTGTCGGTGAATATTTTTGAATAAGCAGCAACAAATTGTTGATATTCGTATTGAGTAATATCACCTTCAAGTGGAATATTCACTAGTGCATCGTCAAAAGCACCTGGTAAATCACCAAGCATTTGATGGAAGCTCTTTGCACTCTTTGTAGATGCAAACCATTCAACGTCAAAGTTGTATGTGCTTGGATCAAGTGATGCCATGTGCTTACCGCTAAACGCAAGTAAGTCTTCAGGAATCATATCTTTAAGAGACTGTTCACGAATGCTTTTGATGTAGTCTACCAAACGAAGCTGTTCGTCAAGTGCAATAACGTCTTTGTGTTGTTCTACAAATACACTTACAACAGGCCACGGAGCAATACGTAAAGTTTTAACCTGTAAAAAGCTGATAGCTGAAATAAGCTGATCGTGTAGCTTCTTAAGTACTGGTAACTGCTGTGGCTCTAGCAAATCGTAGTTCATACGATCTCTGCTTGCACTTAGCAATTCGTAACACCAAGGTAAAAAATCATCAGGGTGGTTTTCTACTTTCACGGCCATAAGGTTAAGGCTTAATTCTGAAGATTGCTTCAGAATGTTCTGATAGATTTGATTTTCTTGTTCGCCTAGCGTCATTTTTGACGGTGAAATTAGCAGTTTTTTCATGCCTTGTAGAATCTCCGGTTTAGATATATATTTTTTTTGCTGGTCTATTTTAGCGCAATTACGCTGATAACAACAGCGCTGTCCTCCATACGTTGTAATTGAAGTAGCTAAATCGGTGTTTTTGCTAATAGAATGAGACTAACGCTTTACATGTATCAATCATTTTTATCTAGTACAAAGAGACTTTCAACTGAGGTATTAAAATGCTTTGCTATTTTTAGAGCGATTATTACCGAAGGGGTAAATCGTGCCGTTTCTACTGTACTAATAGTCTTACGTGAAACCGCAATTAGATCAGCCAAGTCTTGTTGAGAAAGGCCTGCTTCTTTGCGGTATTTTGCAATTTTATTTTGCACTTTTGCTCCTAATCCTTGCTTTGCCAAAGAATTGATACGCCGTATATTAGACTCATTACAGCAAGGTAAAATGTAGCCATCATGCTGTGAGATACTTCTAAAGCAAGAGTATCGGAGAGTAAGTACACGCCACCCATACTAAAAAGTAAGCCAAGCACAACATGTTTATAGGCAATAGTGTCGATGGTATTTAAATACTCATCTTTATATGTAAGGTGGTATTTCATTCTCCATGTAAACCCGCCTCTGATCACAAACATAAAGAATGAACCTAAAAAAGCAGCAGTTCCTAAAAACAATAGTGGGGCTGATGTTTGATTAAGCATTGGGTAAACACTAATGATTAATAAAGTGACCCCCATGAACAATGAAAACCACGCATTTTGGTCCATAAATTTTTCTTCACTTTTAATATCGTAATTAGACATAGCTCATTTCCTTTTAAAATTTTTACAATATGTAACCTTAAGGTTTCATTGGGTCAATATTTATTTGTAACCTAAAGGTATCAAAATGTTTCAGGAAAGATTCATATATAACAGGTAAAATGGTTTTAGTGGCTTTTTTACATCAACTACAATGATTTTAAGGCTAACACTCGCTATGATAAGAACATTATTTGCACGTTTGAAAGGACGATCATGAAAACCTTACTTAAAATTGTAGGTGTAATACTTTTACTATGTATAGCACTAATTGTTGCCGCACCGTTTTTAATTCCTACTGATACTATTTTTAATAAAGTGTCGCAGCAGGTAGAACAAACAACTGGGCGCACTCTTACTATTAAAGGTGATAAAACACTTAGCGTATTCCCTGCATTAAAGTTAGAACTTAACGACGTGCATTTTGCAAATATGGAATCAGGTTCGCGCGCCGATATGGCGAGTATGAAACAGCTTGCTGTACACATACCTTGGTTTTCATTATTTGGTGGTGAGTTTAAATTAGATAAGTTTGTTATAAACGAACCAAATATCCTATTAGAAACTGACAAAAATGGTAAAGCTAATTGGCAGTTGTTTGATGCAGTTGCAGAGCAACCTAAAGAGCAAAGCCAATCAGGTGAAGCGATAAAGCTTCCAGATAACTTTGATATTGAGTTAGGTGAGGTTGCTATTTATGGCGGCACATTTACTTATCTAGATGGTCTAACAGGTGCTAAGCAACAAATTAGTGATTTAGAACTCGCTATTTTACTTCCATCACTTCGTAAAACATTAGAAGTAAAAGGGGGTATTACTTATATGCAGGAGCGTTTTGAGCTTGATATAAAATTAGATACTCCTGCTAAAGCAATTGAAGGTGCTACTTTTAATGTTAAACAAACCTTAGATTCTCGTTTAGTTGATCTAACGTTCGAAGGGAGCATCGCTGGGCAAGGACAAGATATTAAAGGTCAGTTATCACTAAGCGGTGAGTCTGTTAAAAGTATTGCAAAATGGCAAGGTGTAGAGTTAGACGCTAAAGACAATGCTTTTAACGCATTCAGTGTAAACGGTAAAATGCACCTAGCAGGTGAGGAATTTAATTTAGACGATTTAGTTGCGACGTTAGACGCATTGGAAATAAAAGGTAAGAGCGAGCTTAACCTAGGTAAGCGTTTAGCTGTAAATGCTGATATTGATTTAGGTATGCTTGATTTAAACCCGTACCTACCTGAAGCAGTAGCAAAACAAGAAGAGCCAGTAGAGCAAAATGATAAACCTGCAGAGCCAATAGTATGGGATGACACTAAAATTGATCTAAGTGCGTTAAATTCACTAGATGCGAATGTAGTTATTCGTTCAAGTGGATTAAAAGCTAATGATATTAAGTTGGGCGCAAATCAATTTACTGTTGCTTTAAAAAATAGCATTGCAAAACTAAGCCTAGATAGCTTTTCTGCTTATGAAGGGTCAGGTAAAGGCGTTATCAATGTAAACGCACAACAAGTACCTTATAAAATATCAACTAACTTTGACTTAGCTGGTATAGATGCGCAGCCTTTATTAACGGATGGGGCAGGCTTTGACAAGCTAATGGGTAAGGGGTCTTTAAATTGGAACCTAAACACAACTGGCCAAAGTCAAAAGTCGTTTATTGGTGCGCTTAACGGAAAACTTGGATTTGAGTTTGCTGATGGAGCTGTAAAAGGTGCGAATATAGCTGAGATGGTTCGTAAAGGTAAGGAACTCATTTCAGGAAACTTTGGTGCTGCGTCTGAAGGGCTGGATACCGGGTTTGAAGAATCAGAGCAAACAGATTTCTCTGCACTAACGGGAAGTTTTAACTTTACTAATGGTGTTGGTAAAAATACTGATTTATCACTTATTAGCCCACTCATAAGAATATCAGGTGAAGGCGATGTTGATTTACCACAAACAACAGTTAATTACCGTTTGGTTACAGGCATAGTTGGATCAATCGAAGGACAGGGGACTACCGATGACAGCACTGGTTTTAAAATACCACTACGTATAAAAGGGCCTTTCCACGATGTTGGTATAAAGCTTGATGTGGGTAATGCGCTTAAAGATGAAGCTAAGCAGAAGGTTGATGAAGCAAAAGAAAAAGCCAAAGACAAAGCAAAGGATAAGATTAAAGATAAATTAAAAGGTTTATTCGGTTAATCATCTATAGTTAAAACAAACAAGGCACTTATATAGTGCCTTGTTTGTTTTGTAACCACCTGTAAAATAGCTACATAGCCGTAATTACTCAACTTTAATAACCATACGCTCTAAATTAATTAAAAAATAACCTATCACTACCCCCTCAATGCTGGTACAATTGCCCGCCCTTAAGAGACAACTCGTTTGTTTTTTGATTGGGATTTAATCGAAATGTCTGATTTTTAAACGAATTTTAGACACGTTGTAATTACTACACCGGAGGTCATTAACATGATCCAAATGCAAACTCAGCTGGAAGTTGCTGATAACAGCGGCGCTCGCAAAGTGCAGTGTATAAAAGTCCTTGGTGGTTCACACCGTCGCTACGCAGCGATTGGCGACATCATTAAAGTTTCTGTAAAGGAAGCTATTCCTCGCGGTAAAGTGAAGAAAGGTGATGTTAAAAACGCGGTAGTTGTGCGTACCAGAAAAGGTGTTCGCCGTCCAGATGGTTCTTTGATCCGTTTTGACAGCAACGCGGCTGTTATCTTAAATGATAACTTGCAGCCAATTGGTACACGTATTTTCGGCCCTGTGACTCGCGAACTTCGTAATGATAAGTTCATGAAAATCGTTTCACTAGCCCCAGAAGTACTGTAAGGAGCCAATCATGGCAGCAAAAATACGTCGTGATGACGAAGTAATCGTACTAGCAGGTAAAGACAAAGGTAAGCGCGGAAAAGTGCTTTCAGTTGTTACTGAATCTGGTCGAATCTTTGTCGAAGGCATAAACTTGATCAAGAAACACCAAAAGCCGGTTCCACAATTGAACCAAGCTGGCGGCATTGTTGAGAAAGAAGCATCTATGGATGCATCAAACGTTGCGATCTTCAACTCGGAAACGAGTAAAGCTGATCGTGTAGGTTTCAAGATTGAAGATGGTAAGAAATTACGTATCTTTAAATCTACTGGTAAAACTATCTAATAGTTGGAGTAGAATGATGGCGAAACTGCATGAAGTATATAAAGACAAAGTAGTTGCGGAACTTCAAGAGAAGTTTGGTTTCAGCTCTGTCATGCAAGTCCCTCAGATCGAAAAGATCACATTGAATATGGGCGTGGGCGAAGCCCTAGCTGACAAGAAGATTTTAGATAACGCAGTAGCGGATCTAGCAGCAATCTCTGGTCAGAAACCTCTAATCACTAAAGCACGCAAATCTGTTGCTGGCTTCAAAGTGCGTGAAGGTTACCCGATTGGTTGTAAAGTAACCCTACGCGGCGAGCGTATGTGGGACTTTTTTGAGCGTTTGGTATCAATCGCTATCCCACGTATTCGTGACTTCCGTGGCGTAAGTGCTAAGTCTTTTGATGGACGTGGCAACTACAGCATGGGCGTACGTGAACAAATCATCTTCCCAGAAATCGATTACGATAAAGTAGACCGTGTACGCGGTATGGATATTACTATCACTACTTCTGCGAAATCTGATGAGGAAGGCCGTGCGTTGTTAGAAGCGTTTAACTTCCCATTTAAGAAATAAGGGTAGGGTTATGGCAAAGAATTCTATGAAAGCGCGCGAAGCAAAGCGCACAAAACTAGTTGCTCAGTTCGCTGAAAAGCGCGCGGCACTAAAAGCTATCATCAGTGATGTTAACACATCTGAAGATGATCGTTGGGACGCGGTACTTAAGCTACAAGCTTTACCTCGTGATTCTAGCCCTGCACGTCAACGTAATCGTTGTAACATTACGGGCCGCCCACATGGTTTCCTTCGCAAATTCGGCATGAGCCGTATTAAAGTTCGCGAAGCAGCTATGCGCGGTGAAATTCCTGGCCTTAAAAAGGCTAGCTGGTAATAGAATCATGGGAGTAAGACTATGAGCTTGCAAGATCCTATCGCGGATTTGTTTACACGAATTCGTAACGGTCAATCAGCGAAGAAAGTATCTGTAACGATGCCAACTTCAAAGCTGAAAGTAGCATTAGCTAAAGTACTAAAAGACGAAGGTTATATCGTAGATTTCGCCGTTAACGGTGAAACTAAACCTGAGCTTTCTATCGAGTTGAAGTACTTCGAAGGCAAAGCTGTAATTGAAAATATCCAGCGTGTAAGTCGCCCTGGTCTACGTATCTATAAGAAACGTGACCAATTACCTAAGGTAATGGGTGGTCTTGGTATCGCTATCGTATCAACTTCTAAAGGCCTAATGACAGACCGCACAGCACGTAGTGCTGGTGTTGGTGGTGAAATCATTGGTTTTGTAGCTTAATCGGAGGGGAACTATGTCTCGCATAGCAAAGGCACCAATTACTGTTCCTGCCGGTGTAGAAGTTACATTAAAAGGCCAGGAAATCACAGTTAAAGGCAAAAACGGTGAACTTACTCGTACTATCAACAACGCTGTTGAAGTACAAGTTAATGACAACGTTATTACTACTTTACCTCGTGATGGCGTAGCTAATGCATGGGCTCAAGCAGGTACTGCTCGCGCTCTAATCAACAACATGGTTGTTGGTACGCATGAAGGTTACGAGAAGAAACTTCAGTTAGTAGGCGTGGGTTACCGTGCTGCAGCTAAGGGTAAAACATTAGATTTAACTCTTGGCTTCTCACACCCAGTTAATTTCGCAGTTCCTGAAGGAATTACGATTGAAACTCCAAGCCAAACAGAAGTTCTAGTTAAGGGCGTAGACAAGCAGTTAGTTGGTCAAACAGCTGCTAACATTCGTGCATACCGTAAACCTGAGCCTTATAAAGGTAAGGGTGTTCGTTATTCAGATGAGAATGTACGCCGTAAAGAGGCTAAGAAGAAGTAAGGTAAGACGATGGATAAAAAAACAGCTCGTCTACGTCGTGCTAAACGCACTCGTAGAAATTATATTGAACAAGGCACAACGCGTCTTGTTATCCACCGCACGCCACGTCACATATACGCTCAAGTAGTAAATGCTGAGGGTAATGTACTGGCTGCTGCTTCTACTGTTGAAAAGGCTATTAGCGAAACAGTTAAAGGCACCGGTAACGTTGAAGCTGCGCAAGCAGTTGGCAAAGCGGTTGCTGAACGTGCGGCTGACAAAGGCATCGAAAAGATTGCTTTTGATCGCAGTGGCTTTAAATATCACGGCCGTGTGAAGGCGCTAGCTGATGCTGCGCGTGAAGCCGGTTTGCAATTCTAGGAGTAGACTATGGCTAACGTAGAAGCAAAGCAACAACAGCCTGATCTAGCTGAAAAGCTAATCGCGGTGAACCGTGTGTCTAAAGTAGTTAAAGGTGGTCGTATCTTTAGCTTTACTGCACTAACTGTAGTTGGTGATGGCGCAGGTAAAGTAGGTTTCGGTTATGGTAAAGCACGTGAAGTTCCAGCTGCTATTCAAAAAGCAATGGAAAAAGCACGTCGTAACATGATCAACGTAGACCTAAATGGCAACACATTACAGCATCCTGTTAAGGGACGTCATGCTGGCTCACTAGTGTTCATGAAACCAGCATCTGAAGGTACTGGTATCATTGCAGGTGGTGCTATGCGTGCAGTACTAGAAGTTACTGGTGTGCAGAACGTACTTTCTAAATGTTACGGTTCTACTAACCCGATCAACGTGGTACGTGCAACGATTTCGGCTCTTGAGAATATGAATTCTCCACAGTCAATCGCTGCAAAACGTGGCCTTCGCGTAGACGAAATACTGGGGTAACCATGGCAAATCAAACTGTAAAAGTAACACAAGTAAAAAGCTCTATCGGTCGTTTACCGAAACATAAAGCTACATTACGCGGTCTTGGTTTACGTCGTATCAACCACACTGTTGAGTTAGAAGACACAGCATGTGTACGTGGTATGATAAACAAGGTTTCTTACATGGTTAAGGTAGAGGGTTAATTCGATGCATTTGAATACACTTTCACCTGCTGCAGGTTCAAAAACTGCTCCAAAACGTGTTGGTCGTGGTATCGGTTCTGGTCTAGGTAAGACTGGCGGCCGTGGTCACAAAGGTCAAAAATCACGTTCTGGCGGCAAAGTACGCGTTGGTTTTGAAGGCGGTCAAATGCCTATGCAACGTCGTCTACCTAAATTTGGTTTTACTTCTCGCAAATCTTTAGTATCTGCAGAAATAAACCTTTTTGAAATCGCTAAAGTAGAAGGCGATGTGGTAGACCTAAGCGCGTTACAAGCAGCTGGTCTAGTTAAAAAGAACGTTCTTTTCGTTAAAGTTGTTAAATCTGGCGAAGTTTCACGCGCTGTTACCGTTAAAGGCCTTAAAGCCTCTAAAGGTGCTCGCGAAGCTATTGAAGCTGCCGGAGGCAAGGTAGAAGACTAAGGAAGTACTAATGGCTAAACCAGGTCAAGATACAAAAAGTGCACAAGGTGGACTTTCGGAATTGAAGCGCCGATTACTCTTCGTATTGGGTGCTATCATAATTTACCGTCTAGGTTCATTTGTGCCGATCCCTGGGATTGACGCCGCTGTACTTGCCGATTTCTTCGAGCAACAAAAGGGCACCATTGTTGAAATGTTCAACATGTTCAGTGGTGGTGCACTTGAGCGAGCTTCAGTGTTAGCACTGGGTATTATGCCGTATATCTCGGCTTCGATTATTACGCAACTATTAACGCATATGTATCCTCCGTTTATAGAGCTTAAGAAAGAAGGTGAGCAAGGGCGTAAAAAAATTAGCCAGTACACACGCTATGGCACGCTTGTGCTAGCTACTATTCAATCAATCGGTATTGCTTCTAGCTTACCGGGCATGATGGAGGGGTTAGTTGTTAACCCTGGTATGGGTTTCTATTTCACCGCAGTGGTGAGTTTAGTAACTGGTACTATGTTCCTTATGTGGTTGGGTGAACAAATAACAGAGCGTGGTATCGGTAACGGTATCTCTGTTCTAATATTTGTTGGTATTGTAGCTAACTTGCCGTCTGCTATTGGTTCGACAGTCGAAATGGCGCGCCAAGGTGATTTGAATGTTTTTGTACTGTTGATGGTTGCGGTAATCGTATTCGCTGTTACTTATCTTGTAGTGTTTTTCGAACGTGGACAACGTCGTATTGTTGTTAACTACGCTAAACGCCAACAAGGTCGTCAAGTATTTGCTGCTCAAAGCACGCATTTACCACTAAAAGTAAATATGGCGGGTGTTATTCCACCAATCTTCGCTAGCAGTATAATTCTGTTCCCTGGTACAATTGCTAGCTGGTTCGGCCAAGGTGAAGGTCCAGTCGCTGATGTATTACAAGCTGTTGCTACTACGTTGACCCCAGGTCAACCGTTGTACTCTCTTGTTTTAGCTGCGGCTATTATCTTCTTCTGCTTTTTCTATACAGCGTTGGTGTTTAACCCACGTGAAACTGCAGATAACCTTAAGAAATCTGGCGCATTTATCCCAGGTATTCGTCCAGGTGAGCAGACATCTAAATACATTGATAAAGTGATGACACGCCTGACATTGGCAGGTGCTTTGTATATAACCTTTATCTGTCTGGTGCCTGAATTCATGACGATGGCGTGGCAAACGCCATTCTACTTCGGCGGTACATCAGTTTTGATTATCGTTGTAGTGATCATGGACTTTATGGCACAAGTACAGACTCACCTGATGTCTCATCAGTATGATTCTGTGCTGAAAAAAGCGAACCTTAAAGGCTACGGTCGATAAGGTCAGTTTACGGAGTTGAGCAATGAAAGTACGTGCTTCCGTTAAGAAAATATGCCGTAACTGTAAAGTTATTAAACGTGCTGGTGTAGTACGCGTAATTTGCAGTGAGCCTAAGCATAAGCAAAGGCAAGGTTAAGTAAACAGCGTGCAGGCTGAGTTTTCTCGGCCTGTGTTTTTAGTAGTAATTTGGTCTTCGTTTGAGTATCCTTACGGGCTTTTCAAACAGATGATTACCAAATTCGAATATAGGAGATGTGTTAGTGGCCCGTATTGCTGGCATTAACGTCCCTGATCATAAACATGCAGTTATTGGTTTAACAGCTATTTATGGCATAGGTAAGACTCGCTCTAAGGCTATCTTAGTAGCGACTGGTATCGCCGAAACCACAAAAATCGGTGAACTTTCAGACGAAATTCTTGACGTATTGCGTGATGCAGTTGGCAAGTACACTGTTGAAGGTGATCTTCGTCGTGAAGTTACTTTAAATATCAAGCGCCTTATGGATCTTGGTTGTTATCGTGGCCTACGTCACCGTCGCTCTTTACCACTACGTGGTCAAAGAACTAAGACTAACGCGCGCACCCGCAAGGGTCCTCGTAAGCCTATTAAGCGATAAGGGGATAGTATTATGGCTAAGACACCAATTCGTCGTAAAAAGGTTAAAAAACAAGTTGCTGATGGTATGGCTCATGTTCATGCGTCTTTCAACAACACTATTGTAACGATTACCGACCGTCAAGGTAATGCACTATCATGGGCTACTGCCGGTGGTTCAGGTTTCCGTGGTTCACGTAAATCTACACCATTTGCTGCTCAGGTTGCTGCAGAGCGTGCAGGTACTGCTGCTCAAGAATACGGTTTAAAAAATCTAGAAGTTTTCATTAAAGGTCCAGGTCCAGGTCGTGAATCTGCTGTACGTGCTTTGAATGCCGCTGGTTACCGTATTACCAACATTACTGACGTGACGCCTATACCACATAATGGTTGTCGTCCACCGAAGAAACGTCGCGTTTAACAATAGGTTAGGAGAAATAACATGGCAAGATATTTGGGCCCTAAGCTCAAGCTGAGTCGTCGTGAAGGTACTGACCTGTTCCTTAAGAGCGGCGTAAGAGCTATCGACTCTAAGTGTAAACTTGAGACTGCACCTGGTCAGCACGGCGCCCGTAAAGGTCGTTTATCTGATTACGGTTTACAATTACGTGAAAAGCAAAAAGTACGTCGTATCTACGGTGTATTAGAAAAGCAATTCCGTAACTACTACAAAGAAGCTGCTCGCCTTAAAGGCAACACAGGTGAAAACTTGTTACAGCTTTTAGAGCAACGTTTAGACAATGTTGTATATCGCATGGGTTTTGCTAGCACACGTGCAGAAGCACGCCAGTTAGTAAGCCATAAAGCGATTTTAGTTAATGGTCGTGTTGTGAACATTCCTTCATACGTAATTACTCCAGAAGATACTGTTGTAATTCGTGAGAAGTCTAAGACACAAGCACGTATCATCGCTGCTCTAGAGTTGGCTGAGCAACGTGAAAAGCCGACTTGGGTTGAAGTTGACGGTAAGAAATTGGAAGGCAGCTTTAAGCGTCTACCTGAGCGTTCAGATTTGTCTGCGGACATTAATGAACAACTAATCGTCGAACTTTACTCTAAGTAAAGTTAAGAGTTAAGAGAGGATAACATGCAGGGTTCTGTTACAGAATTTCTAAAACCAAGGTTAGTCGACATCGACGCTATTAACCCAACGCGTTCTAAAATAGTTTTAGAACCATTAGAGCGTGGCTTTGGCCATACTCTGGGTAATGCTTTACGCCGTATATTACTTTCATCTATGCCTGGATGTGCAGTAACTGAAGTTGAAATCGACGGTGTTTTACATGAGTACAGCGCGAAAGAAGGCGTTCAAGAAGACATCATTGAAATACTATTAAACCTTAAAGGTTTAGCAGTAACGTTAGAAGGCAAAGATGAAGTTTTTCTGACCCTGACTAAATCTGGTGTAGGCCCTGTTACTGCGGCTGATATTCAGCACGATGGCGATGTAACAATTGCTAATCCAGATCACGTTATTTGTAATTTAACTACAAATAACAGCGAGATCAGCATGCGTATTCGTGTTGAACGTGGTCGTGGTTATGTGCCGGCATCTAGTCGTTTATCCTCTGATGACGATGAGCGTCCAATTGGTAGATTGTTGCTTGATGCATCATTTAGCCCAGTTGAACGTATTGCGTACTCGGTTGAATCAGCTCGAGTTGAGCAACGTACAGATTTAGACAAGTTAATCATTGATATGGAAACAAACGGCACTTTAGATCCAGAAGAAGCGATCCGCCGTGCGTCTACTATCTTAGCTGAGCAATTAGATGCATTCGTAGATTTACGTGATGTAACTGAGCCAGAAGAGAAAGAAGAGAAGCCAGAATTCGATCCTATTCTACTTCGTCCAGTTGATGACCTTGAATTAACAGTACGCTCAGCAAATTGTTTGAAAGCCGAGCAAATTCAATATATCGGTGATTTAGTTCAGCGCACTGAAGTTGAGCTTCTTAAAACACCTAATTTAGGTAAGAAGTCTCTAACTGAAATTAAAGACGTGCTAGCTTCACGTGGACTTTCTCTGGGCATGCGCCTAGAAAATTGGCCACCTGCAAGTTTAGCTGAATAATCTAAATCACTATATTAGTTTAGTTAGAAGGATAGGGTCATGCGCCATCGTAAGAGTGGTCGTCAATTAAACCGTAACAGTAGCCATCGTAAAGCGATGTTTAGCAATATGGCAGGTTCTTTGGTGAAACATGAAATCATCAAAACTACTTTGCCTAAAGCGAAAGAGTTACGTCGTGTAATTGAACCTTTAATCACACTGGCTAAGACTGACAGTGTAGCAAATCGCCGTTTAGCGTTTGCTCGCACGCGTGATAATGAAGTTGTTGGTAAATTATTCAGTGAAATCGGTCCACGTAACGCGGATCGTCCAGGTGGTTACACTCGTATTCTTAAGTGTGGCTTCCGTACTGGTGATAATGCACCAATGGCTTATATTGAACTAGTTGGTCGCCCAGCGACTAGCGAAGCAGTTCAAGAAGACGCACAGTCTGCAGAGTAAGTCTTAAAGAAACCTAAAAGCCGAGCCTATGCTCGGCTTTTTCTTGCCTAAAATTTGTCAAACTATATGAACCAGTAATTACCTTCTATTATGGGCAATGACTCATAGATTCTGAATTGATAAGTTCTTTTGACAGCTACTTTAATAGCTCTACCTAATTACTCTTTATTTACCATTCATTCAAAATAGCCTATCAGATTCTAGTTAAAGATCATTTCCACTATATATTGTGATTTACAGCTATTAATAATACCGCCGCGAATTGAGCTACAATTAGAGCAATCCCTAACGAAGTTTCTACTTATAGAGCTGATTAAAAGATATAACGTGCGCATTCTTATCAATATAACGGCACTAAGAACCTCAGAGTAAAGTTAACCATTACGGCCTAAGTAAACTTCCTCCTAAAATATGTAAAACTATTATTAAACATAGGCTGATCAATTTAATTCTCAACTTTTGATTAATTTAAATGATTTATAGCAATACGACTCTTGCTCTATTGGTTATTTCTTCCGCATCGATGATCGAAATATGTCTCTATCCGTTAGAAGTTGCCACAACTTTCATTTCAAATAGCTCTATGAACCTATTAATAATGGTAGTTTAGTTGTGTTTTTGAGCGTTTAGCTCAAATACTCAGCGAACAGCACATTATTTCAAGTTTTCTTCAAAAAAGGGTTGATCTGTTTTCGGATCCCCCTATAATGCGACCCCACTGAGACGGGAAACGCCAACGCATAGCGAGGCACGAACAACTCAGGGTGTTAAGTAAAACTTAGATTGAATCTTTTTAGAAAGTTTAAATTTAAGTGTTGACA
>NZ_JADYXJ010000003.1:136979-262942 GCF_015864365.1 Pseudoalteromonas sp. SWXJ133 | reverse complement strand
ATCAAGTAACCAATGACTGAGCATAAAAATACCCTCATAATCAAAAGATGATAAGGGTATTGTGAAGCAACCAAAAGATCGGTCAACCGATCAAAAATACCTTAACTGATCGGTGTTAGCTTTACTAAGCGGCATTTTTTATATAATACTGATTAATTGAGTTATATTTTATATAGAAGCTTATTTGCCCGCCACTTTATAACTCTAAAGTACTTAACACCGACTTTCCTTATGGTGGGTAAGCAAAACCTCTATTTACTTAATAGAGGTTTTAGGTAATGCCCAGTATGTGAACGCTCACATTCGGCTACTTCTTCTGGCGTGCCTGCAATGAGTATTTCACCACCGCCAGCACCGCCTTCAGGTCCTAAATCGATAACCCAGTCTGCTGTTTTAATAACATCGAGGTTGTGCTCAATAACAACAATTGTATTGCCGTGATCGCGCAGGCGATGAAGTACAACAAGCAGCTGTTCAATATCAGCAAAGTGTAAGCCTGTTGTTGGCTCATCTAATATGTAGAGTGTTTTACCTGTATCGCGCTTTGATAGCTCGCGCGCTAGTTTTACACGTTGCGCCTCACCACCAGAGAGAGTCGTAGCGGCTTGTCCTAAGCGGACATAAGATAAACCAACGTCCATTAATGTTTTAAGCTTGCGGGCAATAGCCGGTATTTTATCAAAATAATCATGCGCATCTTCAACAGTCATCTCAAGCACTTGGTGTATGTTTTTACCTTTGTATTGTACTTCGAGCGTTTCACGGTTATAGCGCTTACTCTTACATACATCACACGGTACATACACATCAGGTAAAAAGTGCATTTCAACTTTAATCAAGCCGTCACCTTGGCACGCTTCACAGCGTCCGCCTTTAACGTTAAAGCTAAAGCGACCAACTTTATAACCACGTGAGCGCGCTTCTTGGGTGCCTGCAAATAACTCACGAATACCGGTAAATATACCTGTGTAGGTTGCCGGGTTTGAACGCGGAGTACGACCAATCGGGCTTTGATCAATATCGATCACTTTATCAAAATGATCTAAACCACTAATTGATTTATACGGTGCTGCTTCGGCAGTTGTTGCGCCATTTAACTCTGTATGAGCAAGTTTAAACAAAGTGTCGTTTATTAACGTTGATTTACCTGAGCCCGATACACCTGTCACACAGGTCATTAAACCAAATGGGATTTTTAAATCCACATTTTTAAGATTATTACCCGTTGCGCCAAATAGCTCTAGCCATTTGTCGTTCGTTGGGTGACGTTCTTTTGGTATTTCTATTCTACGTACGCCAGATAAAAATTGGCCCGTAACAGACTCTTTGCTTGCTAAAATATCGTCGCGTGTACCTTGAGCAATAATATGCCCACCATGAACACCCGCGCCTGGGCCAATATCAATAATATGGTCAGCGGCACGAATAGCATCTTCATCGTGCTCTACCACAATAACGGTGTTACCTAAGTCGCGCAAATGGACCAGTGTTTGTAATAAGCGGTCGTTATCGCGTTGATGCAGCCCAATAGATGGCTCATCTAGTACGTACATTACACCTACAAGGCCTGCACCAATTTGGCTTGCTAAGCGAATACGCTGAGCTTCACCACCTGATAGTGTGTCGGCGCTGCGCTCAAGTGATAAGTAATTTAGGCCAACGTTAATTAAAAACGATAAACGGTCGCGAATTTCTTTTAATATTTTTTCAGCTATTTGGCCTTTTTGTCCGGTTAGCGTTAATCCTTCAAAAAATTCCATAGCTTCACCAATGCTCATGCACGTGATTGCAGGTAAGTTGGTTTTTCCAATAAATACATTTCGAGATTCTTCGCGTAAACGCGAGCCATTACAGCTAGGACATGCTTGGCTTGTTTGGTATTTAGCAAGTTCTTCGCGTACTGAGTTTGACTCAGTTTCGCGGTAGCGGCGATTCATGTTGTTTAGCACGCCTTCAAACTCATGATTGCGCGTAATTAAATCGCCACGGTCGTTACGGTAATTAAATGCAATTTTAGTGCTACCAGAGCCATCTAAAATAATTTTTTTCGAGTCGCTGTCTAAATCTTGATAAGGCACATCTAAATCAAAGCTATAATGCTCCGCAACGGCTTGTAGCATTTGATAGTAATAAAAACTGCGTTTATCCCAGCCTTTAATAGCACCGCCAGCAAGGCTTAACTCTGGGTTATGCACTACGCGATTAGGATCAAAATATTGACGTATACCTAAACCATCACAGGTTTGGCACGCACCTGCAGGGTTATTAAACGAAAACAAACGCGGTTCTAGCTCAGTCATTGCATAGCCACAAGTAGGGCAGGCAAAGTTTGCTGAGAATAGAATTTCTTCAGCGCTGCTATCATCCATGTATGCTACATGTGCAACGCCATTGGACATCTCAAGCGCGGTTTCAAACGATTCTGCTAAGCGTTGTTGTAAGCCATCTTTTACTTTAAATCTGTCTACAACAACTTCTATTGTATGTTTTTTATGAAGCTCAAGTGTTGGTGGATCAGACAAGTCACATACTTCACCGTCTATACGGGCGCGAATATAACCTTGGCTTGATAGCTGCTCTAATAACTTAACATGCTCACCTTTACGCTCTTTTACTATTGGCGCAAGCAGCATTAATTTACTGCCTTCAGGTAGAGCCAAAACAGTATCTACCATTTGACTAACTGTTTGCGCAGCAAGTGGTAAATCATGTGTAGGGCATCGTGGTTCGCCAACGCGGGCAAACATAAGTCGTAAATAATCGTAAATTTCGGTAATAGTACCCACAGTTGATCGTGGGTTATGAGACGTTGATTTTTGCTCAATAGAAATTGCAGGAGAGAGGCCTTCGATGTGATCTACATCAGGCTTTTCCATAAGCGATAAAAATTGTCTTGCATACGCAGAGAGTGATTCAACATACCGGCGTTGTCCTTCTGCATAAAGTGTATCAAATGCAAGTGATGACTTCCCCGAACCAGATAGACCAGTAATAACTATTAATTTATCACGTGGGATGGTTAGGCTGATGTCTTTTAAATTATGCGTACGGGCGCCTCGGACTTCAATGTTTTCCATGCTATCTCGTTTATTACCAAAATTATTTACTCAGTATCGCATAATACGAAGCAATATTAATCCTTGATCAATGAAAAATCCTTACTTATAGGCGATTAATTATTGCCAAGCTTATGGTAGAATCCCAACCTCAATTTTTCATAGAGTAAGATCACGCAGATAATGACCGCATCTTCACTTAATTCACGAGAAAAACGCGCCGCAGTATCGCTGGCGAGTGTGTTTGCATTTAGAATGCTCGGCTTGTTTATGCTGATGCCTGTATTGGCTATTTATGGACAATCGCTTGAAGGTTTTTCGCCTATTTGGATTGGTTTTGCCATTGGTGCGTATGGTTTAACGCAAGCCGTATTGCAAATACCTATGGGTCGATTATCCGATAAAATTGGTCGTAAAAAGGTTATTGTTGGTGGTTTAGTCGTATTTGCTATTGGCTCTGTAGTTGCTGCATTAGCTGACTCTATTCAAATGGTTACCGTAGGCCGCGCTCTACAAGGTATGGGCGCAATAGCCAGTGCACTACTCGCGTTTGCTTCAGATTTAAGCCGCGATGAGCAACGACCAAAGGTAATGGCCGTTATTGGTATGAGCATAGGAATGAGCTTTGCCTTTGCTATGCTACTTGGGCCAATTGTTGCAGCTTCGTGGGGTATTGCGGGTGTATTTTGGTTGACTGCTATTTTAGCTGTTTTTGGTATATTTATAGTGACTATGCTAGTGCCAAATGCGGTAAATAAAGCGCCCAAAGGCGATACATTAGCAAGCTTTAGCGACATAAAAAAACTAATTAAGCACCCTCAGTTAGCACGATTAAATGCAGGTGTATTGCTATTACACTTAACGCTAACCACAATATTTGTCGTACTGCCGAGTCAATTAATTAAAGATGGCTTAGTTGCCGACCATCACTGGTATTTATATATTCCAGTGCTATTTTTAGCATTTTTATTAATGGTACCAATAATGATTGTGGCCATTAAAAAAGAGAAAGAAAAACAAGCATTTATTGGCTCAGTAGCCTTGTTAACTATTAGTATGCTAGCAATGTCGGTATGGGTTAATAGTGTAGTAGGCATTGCTGTGTGTATGCTGCTTTATTTTGTGGCGTTTAACTTTTTAGAAGCCACTATGCCTGCGCTTGTATCGCGAATAGCACCTGCAAGCCAAAAAGGTTCAGCAATGGGTGGCTACTCATCTAGTCAGTTTTTAGGCGCCTTTTTAGGCGGTATGTTAGGTGGTTATGTAGCACAAACTACAACGACGCAAGCTGTGTTTGCGGCAGCGGCACTTGTTGGGTTAATATGGCTTATTATTGCGTGGAAAATGCAAGTCCCACCCAAAAGTAAAGTTATTAGTTTAATGACCAAATTAGATTCTGAAGAGCATGCTCAAACACTTGCTTCTCAGTTAGTTGCTTTACCAGGCGTAATAGAAGCAACTGTGGTTCGCGATGAAAGTCGCAGCTATTTAAAGATTAATGATAAAGAATTTGACCTAGACCAAGCACGTAAAGTAGCTGGTTTAATCTAACATTTATAGGAGATGGTTCCATGGCACGCGGTGTGAACAAAGTAATTTTGGTTGGTAATTTAGGGCAAGATCCTGAAGTTCGTTATATGCCTAACGGCAATGGTGTAGCAAATATTACCTTAGCAACTTCGGATAGCTATAAAGATAAAAACACTGGCCAAATGGTTGATAAAACTGAGTGGCATCGTGTTGTGTTCTTTGGCAAATTAGCTGAAATTGTTGGTGAATATTGTCGTAAAGGTTCACAAATTTATGTTGAAGGTAAGCTTCAAACACGTAAGTGGACCGATCAACAAGGCCAAGAAAAATACACTACAGAAATAGTTGTAGATGGCTTTACTGGTCAAATGCAAATGTTAGGCGCACGTGGTGGCGATCAGCAAAGTGGTGGTTACCAAGGTAATCAGCCGCAAGGTGGACAACAAGGTGGTGGTTACCAAGGTAATCAGCCGCAAGGTGGTCAACAAAGCGGTGGTTACGGTCAAAATAACCAAGGCCAAGCTGCACAGCAAAGTGGCTATAATCCGCAGCAACAAACCGCACCAGCAGCACAACCAAAACCGGCTCCAGCACCACAGCAGCAAAGTAATCAATATCAGCCGCAAGGTGGTTATGCACCACAGCAAAAAAGTGCACCACAACAGCAAGGTGGTTTCGCTCCTAAACCACATAGTGCTCCGCAAGGTGGCGCATCAAACCCAATGGAGCCAACCATTGATTTTGACGACGATATCCCTTTTTAGTTTTCCAACCTTTACAGTGTAAAGATTTATTATAGAAAAGCCCCGTTCATACGGGGCTTTTTTATACGAGCTGTGTAGTGAGGGCAACCCAGAACTATCAATGAATATCGTCATTAAGCAATAAAATGAAATAGTATTAGTAAACATGTTAAATTATGGTGGTATTTACATTTTATTTAATTGATATATATATCGTTAACACTTACCATTAAAAGACTTTTACCTTGATTACACAATGAGAAACATGAAAACTAATATCTTATTTTTATTTCTTGTTTTTCAATTTGTGAGTCCAATTTCAAACGCTCAACCTTCTTCAAATGTTACTCATGTTTTATTTATAAATTCAACAAACCAAGATATGCCTTGGCACAAAAGTGTTGATTCTGGACTGCGTAAAAAACTTATAGAACGTTCTTTTAGTTATGAACTCTTCGTTGAAAATATGGATGTAAACCGCTTTGATGAAGCAAATCAAAAACAGTTAATGAAGGACTACCTTAAGCAAAAATATAAAAATAAGCATATAGATATCATTGTTACTCAGTCGCCTTCTGCAGCTGTACTTTTATCGCAATTAGATGATTTTTTTATAAATGCTCCAAGAATATATTTAGAACCAGGCGCTCAATTTAGTTTACCTGAAAGCACCAATGGAGCAGTGATCCAAGCTAAATTAGACTACGCGCAAGCAACAGCAAGCGCTGTTAATTTAATGAAGCCTAAAAAATTAATCGTTATATTAGATACAAAAAATGATATTGGGATGAGCTTTTATCGAGGGCTATTTTCGGTTATTAACCGTGACTTTTCGTATTTAGACGTAGAAAAGTGGTTTGATCTTTCAATGCCAGAGCTACTCACTAGAATAAAAAATGCGCCAGATGATTCAATTATATTGTTTACACCCATTTTCAGGTATTACGATAATAAATCTCTTAGCCCTTATCAGCTAGTAGAGCGATTAGCAAAAGCAAGTTCAGCGCCCGTTTTTAGTTATTGGGAGGTACTATTAGGTTCAGGTGTTGTTGGTGGGTATGTGTTGTCGGGTGAACAAATAGGCGCATGTATTGCCGATTCGATAATTTTATACAATGAAAATAAAAGCCTAAGTGCAATCAGTGGTGAAGAACTAAGTGTTTATGCTTACGATTGGCGTCAATTAAACAAGTTCGATATAGCTTCACAAAGCTTGCCAGAAAAGTCGATTATATCTTATTACGAGCCAACCTATTTTGAGCAAAATAAAACATTGATTTATAGCGCTACTGCGATTATCTGTATTCTTAGCAGCTTTTTAGTTTTCGTATTGTTTTTAAATCAGCGCCGCATCCAACTTTTAAAAGAGCTTGATGAAGAAAAGCAAAGATTAGAGTCTCGCGTTGATCAGCGTACTGAAGAACTGTTGCAAGCCAAAGATGAGGCCGAAAAGCTGACATCCGCTAAGTCTGAATTTTTAGCAAATATGAGTCATGAAATTAGAACGCCTATGAGTGGGATTATTGGCTTAACCAACATTTTGCTCGAAAAAGGTTTGCCTGGGGAATATGAGCATTATTTAAATAAAATTAAATATTCTTCAGATCAACTCCTTGTAGTTATTAACGATATTTTAGATTTTTCAAAAATTGAGTCTGGAAACATTAACCTTGAAGAATTTCCTTTTTCTGTAAATTCGGTTGTTGACTACATCAAAGCAACTTTTGATGAGCTAGCTCAAAGCAAAGGGATCACATTTGATATTGTCATTGGTGAAGAGGTCAAACTCAATTTAATTGGTGATGTAGTTCGAATAAACCAAGTACTGCTAAATTTATGCTCTAACGCAATTAAATTTACTACGCAGGGCCTTGTATCGGTATTAATAGAATCAAAAAGATCATTAGCCGATCCTAAGAGTGTTTGTTTGTATTTTATTGTTAAAGATTCAGGTATTGGCATTGCCGAGCAAAGCCTTGCCGATTTATTTGAATCTTTTACTCAAGCTGACAGCTCTACAACCAGGAAGTTTGGCGGCACAGGTTTAGGCTTAACTATAAGTAAGCGTTTATGCCAATCGATGGGGGGAGATATAACGGTAAAAAGTACTCAAGGTGTAGGTAGTGAATTTATAGCTTCAATTAAGGTGAAACTGAATAACCAAGCGTTAATTGATAACACTCCCGACCTAACTTTTACTGATGTGTTTGAAGTATTAATTGTAGATGATAATGAAGATGATCTTAAGGTAATTGAAAATCAGCTAACGGCTATGGGGTTAGTATGTACGGCCTGTCAATCTGCCAAACAAGCTATTGATATTGTTGAACAAAATAAAGATAAATTTAAAGTTATTATTGTCGACTGGGCAATGCCATCAATGAGTAGCGAAGCTTTTTTAATACGCATTTTTAATATTAACCCTCAACTTTATGCCAACACTATTGTGCTTATAATGAGTGACGAAATTTTACTAAATAATGGAGCCAAAAAAGTAAGTATAAAAACTATTTTGCAGAAACCTGTATACACGAGTGTTTTGTATGAGGCGATTGAAAGTAAAGTAGTAGGCTCTCTGAATGAAGTGCCTGTAGTAAATTCAGTAAGTGAAAAGCCGCTAGCAGGTATCAAAATATTAGTTGTGGAAGATAACTCGATCAATAAACTAATCGTTACAAACATACTAGAGAAGGCTGATGCTCAAATTTACTTGGTTGACAATGGATTAGAATGTATTCAAGCCGTGAAATCACAATCGTACGATATTATTTTGATGGATATTCATATGCCTATTATGGACGGGGTTGAGGCGAGTAAAATTATTCGTAGCGATAGTGACAAAGCAATCGCAAATATTCCAATAATTGCTTTAACAGCTAATGTTATGAAAGATGATATTACACGATACTTATCCATTGGCATGAACGCCCATGTTGCAAAGCCTATTAAAGCGCAAAATCTACGTGAAACTATAATCCGCTGTTTAAATAAATAGCTGAGCCATTAAAGTGATTTAATAATTATTCATATTAAGTACCTATCGTAATGTCTCCCGTTGCTTGAGCCTATTTTTAAGAACTTAAAAGACAATTCATACAATAGAATTTGACTCACCGGTTGCTATATGAAATCTCATACATTCTTTTCCCCATATGTTTATTTCAGCAAAGGTTGAATTATTAATGTCAGAAGTTAATGGGTCACTAACTATAAGTAAAGTACATAGCTTAGTGTCGCACACTTCAAACAAAACTCGCCATTGGTTTAACTAGGGTAGATGAATGGCTGTTATGTTGCACAATCACAACCTCAATAGGTATTAAAATGTGCTTAAGCTTGAGGATTAAATTTAATCTATTTATAAAATAAAGGGCATAGTTGTTTGTTTTTGTAAGTTCTCGTTTATCAGAGTGTTTTTGTTTAGCGCTATTAATAAACGTTTAAACTTAGTTTACAGCCTTGTACTTCTATAGATATTGAACAACACTTTAGTTAATAATTTAACGAGTGGTAGGCTATGCAAAAGAGTAAAATCTTGCTTTTAAAGTACTTCAAAGGTATCTCTTTTGTCTTATTTTTGATGATACTTATTAGTTTTAATTTGGTTCTAAATGATGCATTACATCAAAAAGTTCATGCTTCTGGGCAGCAGTTTGTTAAACACGTTTACGAGCTGAATTTATCTCCTTCTATAAAAAATGAAGTGTTGGCCTCATTAGCTAAAAGTGAAGGTTTTGTGTTGGAAGTGCCAAAACCAGCAGAGCATTTTAGGCATTTAGTGAATATAGAGCGCGAAGTATTTTCTTACAAAACATTAAGTTTGAGCCTCTATCACTATCCTGTTTGGGTAACACAAAGTTACTTATTTATATTGCTAAACTTGATCATATTAGGCGCCGCTGGCTGGTCTTATCGCTGGTGGGGGCTGTTAAAAGTAAACCGTAAAGTAATGCTTAAAAATACAGTTATACAGCCGACTAAAATTATTCAACATAAGCATAAAAATACTCAACTAATCCAACAGGTAAAAAAATGTGATTTAAGTTCTTTGTATGGGATTAATACAGCATCACATAACTTATTTTTACTTATTGAATGTGATTGTAACTTTGATAAAGAAGCCAGTCTTAGCGTCTTAATCACTAAAAAATTATCCGAAATTAAAAATGTGTCGGTAAAAATACTAAACACTAGTTACTTAGCGGTTACCTTACCAAACGTCTCTATCAGCGAGTTCGATAGCTACGTTGAAAAGCTCCATCAAAATGTGTTTTTAATATGTCAAAATCATCAAAAAAATATGACTCATAGAAACATTAAAATAGGTGCGTGCGACTATCGATTAGGCGCAGATCAAATTGCGGTTTATCAGTTAGCAAAATCAGCACTCGCGTTATCGCAAAACAGCTTAATACAGCACTTTCACCGCTTAGCATTAAATTATTGCCAAGAAAAAGCACTTTCTAGTAAGCAAGTTATCGAAAATATTAAAAAGAATAAATTTATATTATTCTTCCAGCCTTTATTTGAGCTCTCTAGTGGGGAAATTTTAGAACATGAAGCTCTTATCAGAGTTAGGCATAGCCAACTTGGCCTACTAGCTGCTCGTTATTTTATTAATCAGGTTTATAGTAATCAAGATGCTTTAATATTAGATAAAGCAGTAATAACACAAGTCAAAAAGCTAATGCTGAGTGAACCTTCGGGCCAAACAGTTAGTGTAAATCTACACCCTAAAAACTGGTTTAATAATGTATTTTGGGAGTGGCTACCTAGTCAAATAGCAGAGCTTAAATTAAGTGCTAAATTACAATTTGAAATAAGTGAGGCAGAATTTTTTATCCATAGAGAATCGATAACTCATGCACTTAATGTAATTAAAAAAAACCGTTCACAAGTTGTGATTGATAATGTAAAAAGTAGTGAGAAAGTAGCTGTATTAGCTAATTATAACCAAGTATGCGGGCTTAAATTATCATACGAACTAATTCATTTATTAAATGAAAAAACTCAAAATCAAAGGCAAATAAAAAAGATAGTTGAAGCCGCAAACCTTTTAAATTTACCTGTATATGCCGTTGGTGTAGAAACTAAAAAAGAGTTATTTACGCTTGCCAAATTGGGAGTGGTCGGAGCTCAAGGGTTTTACTTTTCCGAGCCACTTCAAGAGTTTACGCAAGCGGTATTTAATTAAATTAACCCTCTATATTTAAGTCCATTCAAGCCCTGAAGCCCGCCAGTATGAACCGCAATAATTTTACTCCCAGATGGGAAATAATCTTGCTCAATAAGTTGCCACAATGCATACATCATTTTTCCGCTGTAAATAGGTTCAAGCGGTAGATTATGTGTGCGACTCATATCTTGGCAAAACTGCCATAACTCAGGTGAAAACTTACCATAGCCACCACCATGAAACTCTGTGAGTAACTGCCAGTTGTTTTGATTATTAGCTTTAGCGCTCAGCTTTTTTATTTCTTCATTTAAATAATTAGCTTGTTTTAATACTGCTACACCAATCACTTGTGTTGTTGAAGCACTGCCTTCTATTAATCCAGCAAGCGTGCCACCACTACCGGTAGGGCACACTAAGTAGTTATGCTCAGGTAAGCTTTGTACTAACTCTTTACACCCTAATAAAGCATGTTCATTTGTACCACCTTCAGGAATAATATAAGCATTTGGAAAGCGCTCTTGCAGAGCATTAAGGTAATCGATGTCGTGGCGTTTTCGATATTCTATACGGTTAACAACATGTAGGTGCATACCGCATTGCTTAGCAAATTGAATAGTTGGGTTGTTGTTATCAAGTTCTGGTCCGCGAATAATTGCATGTGTTTTAATGCTAAATTCTTTTCCTGCTGCTGCGCAGGCGTGAATATGGTTTGAAAACGCACCACCAAAAGTAAGTAATTCTGTTTTATTTATCTTTTGCATATGTGCTAAATTGTATTTTAATTTACGCCATTTGTTACCACTTATTAGTGGATGAAGTAAATCATCACGTTTTACACCTAAATAAATATTTCTCTTTTTTAGAAACGTCGTATCTATTTGTTGTATATGTTTATTTTCATTTATTTTGAATGTTCTATGCATTTTTTATTAGTTTTCAACTTGGCAAAGTAAGTAAAATGTACGACACTTGGTTAATACATCATTAACAATAGTAGCTATATGAAAGAAAAGCTGTTTTCTTGGTTGAATCGTAGTTTGGATCCTAATACAGCTATTGGTGTTGCTGCTTATGCAGATACTGTCAACGCAGTATGTTTAAAAAAACAACGAGACCAATGGATAGTTCACAGCTCACATAGTGTCAACGTATCTGAACAAGCCGATTATACCGCTGCTATTGTTGCTTGCACAAATCAAGTTTCTACAGACATTTGTGCGGTTAATTTAGTTATACCGCATTACTTTTATCAAATAGTGCAAATGGATAAACCAAACCTTAGTGATGAAGAAATCATCCAATCACTCCCTTGGACTACAAAAGATTTAGTTGATATAGCCCCTGAAAATATTGTTGCTGATTTTATCGATTATCCAATAACGCTACCGATGCAAAGCAGCAAAATGAATGTGTTTATTACTAATAAGCTGCAACTACTTCCGTTTATAGACAGTTTTGAACAAACTAAACCTGTTTTGCGTGCAATGACCTCTGAAGAAATGGTTTTAGTTACCTTGTTTGGCTCATACAAAGAGGCGCATATGCTGATTGTGCAACATGCTAATCATGAACCTCGAATCTTAATTATTCGTGATGGGCAATTAGTATTAGCTAGGCGATTAAATGGTTTTTTAGGTATTTCTGATAAAGATCAAAACCAAGAATTGGTAGAAGCGTTAGGATTAGAAATTCAGCGTTCTATGGACTTTTTTGAAAGCCAGCTCAAGCAACCACCAATTCGCAGCATTCAGTTACAGTGCGATGATTTATCTTCATTAACTCTTAGAGCCGGGCTTGCAGAGTTTTTACAAGTAAAAGTTGTAGATTTTGAGCCTAACTTAGAATTAGCGCAGCAATTAGAGCCAAATTTTTATTATGCGCTTGGGGCAGCCTATCAATTAACAGATCCTGAGTCTGTGCTATGAAAACCCGGATTAACTTTTATCAAAAAACCTTACGCGTACGGCGAGACCCAGTTCCTTTGTCTGGAATGATTACGTTGTGGTTAGGTGCGCTATTAATTATTGCAATCACGTGGGCTTTTTACAGTTATAAAACATATTCTAGTGAGCTTGATCTAGAACAAAATAGGCAATACCTCAAACAAGGAAAAGCTCAGTTAGAAGTTGTAAAACAGCAGTTAGCAGAGAAGCAAAATAAAACACTCTTTATTAATGAGCTAAAAACACTTCAGCAAGAGGTTTTGCACAAGCAGCAAATATTTAGCTATTTAGAGCAAAGTTCAGATCAGTCTGCAACCGATTACGCACAGGTAATGCACGATTTAGCTAAGTATCATGAACCTAATATTTGGCTGACCCACATTAAGTTTGTAGGGCAAAGTGTGACACTTCAAGGTCAAACATCGCAATCAAAATTCTTACCAATTTGGTTTGATAATTTAAAACAGTCGCCATTTTTTATTGATAAAGAGTTTTCAGTTTTAGAGTTATCTACGCAAGCAGGTGTGAGTGAATTTAATGTAGCGACAGACCTTAGTGATGAAGGCGATAAACCATGAGCCAAACAACAAGTAGCCAGAATAATAAAAATAAAGGTTGGCCATTATGGGTCAAATACCAAGCTCAGTTTGCATCGCTGCAAAAACGTGAGAAGTATTCCACCTTATTTGTTGGTTTATTCATGGTGATTTACCTTGGCCTGTGGTTTGTTATTTTTCCACAGCAAGATGAAGTTGCCAACATACGTTCAAAGCACAATACAACGCTGCAAGAGTTACAGCAGATAAATGCGCAACTCTCCATGTTAAACCAAGCACTAAACTACGACTACACTAAGGTTTTACGCGGTCAAATTGCACAAACCAGAGATGAATTAGCCGAAATAAATAATCAACTTAATAGTTTTAGCCAAGGCTTTGTAGCTGCTAAAAATGTACCTGCCGTTTTAAAAGATTTGCTCGTAGATAGTAGCGACGTAAAAGTGAGTAGCTTTAATGTAAAACCAGCACGGGCTATCGATGTAGAAAAACTAGGTAAACATGATACGAAAACATTATTTTTTGAGCATCAGATGGTAGTTACTTTGCAAGGTAGCTACTTTAGCTTACAAAAATATTTAGCCGCATTAAAGAATAATCAAGATAAGTTATTAATACAAGAGTTTAGTTATCAGGTACTAGAGTACCCTCAGGCTGAATTAACTTTACAAATTGCTACAGTGAGCGCTAATGAAAAATTTATCGCGTTATAGTATTTGTACTTTGGCTTTTTACATTATTGCGCCGAGTGCGCTTGCGCAACTTCGCGATCCGACTCAGCCAAATATGTTCGTGGGTAACAATAATCCAGTTAAGCAAAGTACAAAATTTAAATTGCAATCTATTATTAAAAACAGTACAGCATTTAAGGCTATTATTTCAGGCCATATTTATCGAGTTGGTGATGCTGTAGATGATTTTCGGGTGCTAAGCATTAACGCAAAACAGGTTGTGTTAGCAAATGATGATAAACAAATAAAATTAGAATTATATGACTATGAAATTAAAAAATAATTTATCTCATCCGTGGCTTGTTCTTCTATTGTTACCTACATTTTTAACCGCGTGCCATAGCTTTAAACCAGGTAAAGAGGTTAAAACTCATATAGAGCAAGAGTTATCTGAAAGACCTACAGAGCCTAAAGTAATTGCACCTTTACAAATGCCAAGCGAACTTACACAAAGCTTATTGTCATCTATAAATAATGAGCAAACTATAAGTGATGATTTATCTATCAAGCGTTTTGATGTCGCTGCAAATGATGTTGAAATAGGCGCTTTTTTTGCAGGCTTAACAGACGATACCCCTTTTAGTGTTGCTGTGCATCCTGAGGTAAATGGCACAATTAATTTAAATCTTAAAAGCGTTACGTTTAATGAAGTCATTAATGTTATTAAGCGTATGTATCCTTTAGATATTGTTAATGAAGGACGAATTGTACAAGTACTACCAGCCAAAATGCGCACAGAAACAATACCTGTAAATTATTTAATGATGCAACGCCATGGTCAGTCTACAGTGAGTGTTGTTGCTGGTGGGGTGAGTCAATTTGCACAAAGTGGCAGTGGTTCGAGTGGTTCAAGTTCAGGTAGTAGTAACCAGCAAAATAGTGAGTTTGGCGGCGATAATCAAAGCTTAGATTTAAACGGTTCTCGAATCCAAACAATTAATAAAAACGATTTTTGGAAGGAATTAGAAGTTGCCCTTAAGTCTTTAATTGGCGCAAACGATGGGCGCTATGTTGTTGCAAGCCCACAAGCTAGTTTGGTAACCGTAAATGCATTACCAAGCGAAATTAGTCAGCTAAAAGAGTTTTTACGTCAAAGCCAAGAAAACCTGCAACGCCAAGTTATTCTAGAAGCAAAAATAATAGAAGTAACCTTAAAAGATGAGTACCAACAAGGGGTCAACTGGGAGCGCATAGCCAGTGGTTTAGAAGGCGGTATTTCGTTTGCTACAACAGCGGGTTCTACAATTAGTAATAGCATTTCGGCTGCCATTGGCGGAGCGTCATCGCTGACAATTCAAAAAGGTGACTTTAACGGGGTTATTAATTTGCTAGAAACCCAAGGTGATGTGCAAATGTTATCTAACCCTCGTGTTACGGCTACAAACAACCAAAAAGCAGTTATAAAAGTAGGACAAGACGAATATTTTGTTACTAATGTATCAAGTACGACGGTAACGGGTACTGCTACAACTACCTCGCCTGAGATTGATTTAACGCCGTTCTTTTCTGGTATTGCGCTTGATGTAACGCCGCAAATTGACAAGTACGGCTCAGTCATTTTGCATGTTCACCCTTCAGTAACTGAAACAGAAGAGCAGCTAAAAGTAATTACTTTAGATGACCAACGTTTTGAGTTACCTCTAGCGCAAAGCAACATTCGAGAATCAGATACCGTTATTCGCGCTCAAAGTGGCGAAATAGTGGTTATTGGTGGTTTGATGCAAACGTCAACACAGGATGAAGAATCAAAAACACCCGTGCTGGGTGATATCCCCATATTTGGCAACTTATTCAAAAGTATTCGTAAACGCCAAGAGAAAAAAGAACTGATTATTTTAATCAAACCAACTGTTGTTATGCCAGATACTTGGAAAAAACAACAAGGTGAAAGCCGTCAGCTTTTAAAAACATGGTATGAAAACTAACCATGTATTTAAGCTTTTTCAATTTAAGTGAAATGCCTTTCACGTTAACCCCTAACACACAATTTTTTTGTGCACTTGAACCGCACCACGAAGCGATGCAAGTGCTAACAACAGCCATTGAAATGGGTGAGGGGTTTATTAAAGTTACCGGTGAAGTTGGCACAGGTAAAACGTTGCTTTGTAGAAAGCTATTAAACCAACTTGAGCCAGATTACATTGTGGCTTATTTGCCTAATTCCTATTTAAGCCCAGAAGAGCTTAGATGGGCGATTGCAATTGAACTGGGTATGGATGTAGATAAAGCATTGGACCAACAAGCATTAGGGCAGCTTATAAATCATCACCTACTCGACTTACAAGAAGATAATGAGCGTGTAGTGCTTTTGATAGATGAGGCGCAATGCTTGAGTTGGGAGACTCTAGAAGCGTTGAGATTATTTACAAACTTAGAAACAGAAAGCGAAAAACTAATTCAAGTTGTGTTATTTGGGCAACCTGAACTTGATGAAAAACTGGCAAATAATAAAGTAAGGCAGTTACGCCAACGTATCAGTTTTTCGTATAAGTTACGGGCGATGACTGGCGCTGAGGTTGTTTATTATATTAATCACCGTTTACAAGTTGCAGGATTTAATAGGCCTCCTTTATTTAATAATAGTATGGGGCTTAAGATTGCCAGAGCAAGCCGTGGAATTCCTAGATTAGTTAATATTTTATGCCACAAAGCACTATTACAAGCTTACGGTGAAGGGTTAAATACAATAACAAATCGCCATATTCAGCTTGCCATAAAAGATACC
Organism: Pseudoalteromonas sp. SWXJ133; assembly: GCF_015864365.1. Classification (NCBI taxonomy): domain Bacteria; kingdom Pseudomonadati; phylum Pseudomonadota; class Gammaproteobacteria; order Alteromonadales; family Pseudoalteromonadaceae; genus Pseudoalteromonas; species Pseudoalteromonas sp. SWXJ133. The sequence continues at coordinate 246,481 of NZ_JADYXJ010000003.1, read as the reverse complement.
GAAGACTGCGCAAAATATCGAACCGGTCAATATTGGAGCTACAGCGCGTTAATGTTTAGTGTTTTAGCTATTGCTGCCATATGGGTATGGAGGCAGTGGTTATGAGCGTTATAAATAATATGCTTAAAAATATTGAGCAACGTGAAGCTAAACAAGTGAATATTCAAGAAGGTATAAGCGTAAAGCCAATATATGATGTAAAAAACATTGTATTTAAAGCCGCAATTTTACTTATTATGCTAGGTGTTATTTTTTTAGCATACCTGTATTTACCGACCGCCGACGAAAAAGAAACTCAACGTGAGTCTGTTTTACCACAGCAAAAAATGATCGCGGTTTTGAGCTCTAATTTATCTGATTCTCAAGATGAAAAAAGCACTGTAGAGCCTTTAGTTGAGCAAGAAGTTGTGAAGAAGGTTGTGCAAGTTGAGCAAATAAAGCCAGAAGTGAATGATTTAGCTGAATCCAAGTTGAGTGAAGCAACATTACTGGTTTCTCAACCAACGGCTGAGCCAGTTGTAATTGCTGAGGTTAAACAAAGGCCTGCACTAGCTAAAGATAATGTGTTGGTGGCTAGCGAAGTTATTGTCAGCAAGCCAAAAATTACTTCAGTGACTAAAACTAAGCCACAAAATACTATGATCAAAAGTGCAGCAGAAACTAAGTCACCACAGGCTTTATTAGTCGAGCAATTAGCAGCAGCTAAACAGGCAATACAGTTTGGCTTATACAACGAAGCCATTAGTGATTTAAACATTATTTTAGCGCAATCGCCTTTACATGTTGAAGCTCGAAACTTACTGGCTGCAACTTACTTTAAACAACAAGATATAAATTCGGCGCAACAGGTTTTGCAAGCGGGTATTCGCCAAAATCCTACCGTACTTGAATGGCGTGTAATGCTAAGCAAAATACTCATTATGCAACAACAGTATGAAGGAGTATTACTGCTTTTAAGTGATGAATTTGAATCCCAAGCAAATCTTGATTTTTGGGTGCTGCAAGGTACTGCTGCGCAAAGTGCGAGTAAGCACCATAAAGCACTTGAAAGCTTTAAACATCTTACACAGCTCCAGCCTAGCCAAGCTAAGTGGTGGCTTGCACTTGCAACCTCAAAAGATGCACTGGGAGAGTACCTCGATGCTAAACAGCTTTATAAAGTGGCTCTAGATTTAGGTGGATTAAATACAGCTATGACCCAACATGCATTACAGCGTTTAGTTGCACTAAAGGAGGCCGTATGAGACCTAGTTTAAAAATGCGCTTGGGAGATTTACTTGTTCATGAACACATGATCACCGAAGCGCAACTAAGTGAAGCATTAAATGTTCAAGCGGCGACTGGTCGTAAATTAGGTTCGACACTTATTACCCTTGAGTTTATTAGTGAACCACAATTATTACGCTTTTTAGCGCAGCAATTACAGGTACCTTTTTTAGATATATCACAGCGAAAAATCTCACACGATGTATCTAAGCTTTTATCTGAGGTATATGCGCGTCGTTACAGAGCATTAGTAATCGAAGACAATGGTGACTCTGTTTTGCTCGGGATGAGCGATCCTGCTGATTTAAGGAGCCTTGATCAACTTGCGACTATGCTTGCACCTAAAAGAATCGATTTAGCTGTTGTTCAAGAAAGCCAAATCATGGCTGCATTTGACAACGTATATCGTCGTACAGATGAAATTACCAACTTTGCAGCACAACTGCATGAAGAATATCAAGACGTAGAAGAGTTTGATTTAAACTCTTTAGGTGATGAGACATCCGATGCAACCGTTGTAAAGTTACTGCAATCAATATTTGAGGATGCTGTGCAAGTTCGCGCATCTGATATTCACATTGAGCCAGATGAAGGTTTGCTTCGCATTCGTCAACGTGTAGATGGAATATTACAAGAGCACACTCTTAACCAAGTAAAAATAGCATCGGCACTAGTGCTACGTTTAAAGCTTATGTCAGGATTAGATATATCTGAAAAACGCCTTCCTCAAGATGGTCGCTTTAATATAAAAGTGCGCAGCCATAGTATTGATGTGCGCCTATCTACCATGCCGGTTCAGCATGGTGAATCAGTTGTAATGCGTTTGCTTGATCAATCTGCAGGATTATTATCGTTAGATGAAACAGGCATGCCGGCACACATATTAAAACGTGTACGCAGCATTATAAAACGTCCACATGGCATGGTTTTAGTTACTGGTCCAACAGGCTCGGGTAAAACAACCACACTTTATGGTGCATTAAGTGAGTTAAACCAACAAGAAAGTAAAATTATTACAGTAGAGGATCCCGTTGAGTATCGTATTGGTCGTATTAACCAGGTACAAATAAATAATAAAATAGGGCTAAGTTTTGCCAGTATTTTACGGACCGCTCTAAGGCAAGATCCTGACATTATAATGGTTGGCGAAATGCGTGACCAAGAAACCGTAGATATTGGATTAAGGGCCGCTTTAACAGGCCACCTAGTACTATCAACGTTACATACCAATGATGCAATTACCAGCGCTATGCGCTTAATCGACATGGGTGCACCGGCTTACTTAGTCGCAAGTTCACTGCGAGCGATTATTGCTCAGCGATTAGTAAGGCGAGTATGTAATGACTGTAGAGTACCGTACTTGCCAGATCGCCAAGAAATAAGTTGGTTAAAATATTTAGGCGAAGAGATTACAGATGCTCAATTTTCTAAGGGGCAAGGTTGCACAGCATGTAATCACACTGGTTATAAAGGGCGTGTAGGTATTTTTGAGTTGCTCGAAATGGATGATGCGATGATGGATGCATTGCGCGCTAACGATACACAAGGCTTTGCAAAGGCTGCTAAAAATAGTGCTAACTTTTCACCACTCTCGGCTATGGCATTAAATTACGCTAAGAAAGGTATTACCTCTTTAGATGAAGTATTTAAAGTGGCTGAATATATCCCAGAAATAGTAGGGGATATTGATGCAACTATATAACTATAAAGCGAAAGACAGCAAAGGTGTATTGGTAAAAGGCCAATTAGAAGCGAGTAACCAAGCTGGCGTAGCTGATAGTTTAATGAAGCGTCAATTTATACCAATATCAATTTCTTTAGTTGAAACAAAAAATAATATTAAAATTTTCGATAATTTATTTGTCGAAAAAATAACGCTAGACGACATGATTATGTTTTCTAGGCAAATGTATTCGCTATTAAAAGCAGGTATTCCAATTATAAGAGCAATGATTGGATTGGCAGATACAACACAAAATAAAGAATTTAAAAATGTGTTGATGGAAGTAACTAGGCAGCTTGAACAAGGCCGTGACTTATCCAGTGCAATGGCGATACATAACGAAGTATTTAGCCGTTTAACCGTGTCAATGGTTATGGTCGGTGAAGGTTCTGGTCGATTAGAGGATGCATTTTACCAACTCGCTATTTATTTTGAAAAAGAGCAAGAAACCCGCAAACGAATAAAAGCAGCAATGCGCTACCCCACTTTTGTTATTTTGGCTCTTGTAGCAGCAATGGTTATTTTGAATATTTTTGTAATACCTACCTTTGCGAGCATGTTTGCCAAGTTTGATGCCGAATTGCCGTTAATGACACAAATATTAATTGGCACTAGCAGTTTTTTTGTTAACTACTGGTGGTTATTGTTGGTTATGGGTATAGGTTCTGTATTCGCTTGGAAGCGCTATTTAAATACAGATGCTGGGCGCTTTAAGTGGGATCAATATAAATTAAAAATTCCATTTATTGGCGATATTTTAAAACGGACATTGCTTGCACGTTACAGCCAAAGTTTGGCTATGGTATTACGCTCTGGTGTGCCTATGACCACTGGATTATCGCTAACAGCGCATGCCGTAGATAATAGCTATATGGAAAAAGCGATTATTACTATGCGCCAAGATATAGAAAAAGGCGATAGTTTACTCAGAGCGTCGAAAAGTTCTGAGCTGTTTTCTCAGCTTGTATTGCAAATGGTAGCGGTGGGAGAGGAAACAGGTCGGGTTGATGAGCTATTACAAGAGGCTGCTGATTATTATGAGCGTGAAGTTGATTACGACTTACGAAGCTTAACTGCAAAAATAGAACCTATTTTAACTGTGTTTGTTGCCATTATGGTGCTGATTTTAGCGTTGGGTATTTTTATGCCGATGTGGAACATGATGTCAGCGATTAAAGGTAATTAACCAAGTGATTGCATCAAAGGCTTACTCAAAAGGTTTCTCATTATTTGAGTTAGTTATTGTTGTGATTTTACTGGCAGTAATTTTGAGCTTTGCTATACCTCAATATATAGGTATTAAAAATCAAGCGCATAATGCGAGCGTTGATGCGATTGCAGGTAGTTTCTCATCAGCTGTTGGCATGGTTAGAGGTCAATGGGAATTAGAAGGAAGACCGAATAGTAGGTCAAATAAAACATTTGTTAATTATGGAGGAGTAATAGTTGGTGTTGATGGATCGTTAGGTACACCAACGAGTGACGAAACAGAAAAAAAAGATACTCGTGTAGAAGCTATAAATGCTAATAAATGCCGCCAAGTATTAAATGTAATTTTGCAAGATGCACCAAGAAGTACCTTAAGTAGTGAAATATCGATAATAAAAAGTGTAAGTTTTTTAGTTAGGTACAATGCAGAAAGTACGCAATGCGTCTACTATTTAACTCATACCATTGATATTAAAAGTATACCTACCAATACGGGTAAAATATCAGGTTTAACAGGTTTTTCATACTTTGCTAAAACAGGCAAAGTAAAAATATTTAAAAATTAAGTAATTAAAAAGAGGCTTACTTATGAAAACGCAATCGTTAAAAAGTTTACCAATGAATAAACAAGCAGGTTTTACGCTTGTTGAATTGATCATCGTAATTGTTATTTTAGGCATTTTAGCTGTTACCGCAGCACCTCGTTTTTTAAACCTGCAAGGTGATGCAAATGCTTCAACACTTGAAGGCTTACAAGGCTCTATTCGCAGCGGTATGAATATTGTGAATGGCAAATCTATTATTGCTAGCAATCACAAAAAAGTATCTGAATCTGTAACAGTAGATACTGGTGCACCAGTTCCTACGGTATATGGTTATCCAGCAGCAACAGAGGCTGCCTTTGAAGCCTTTTTAGATGTCGACTTTGCTGATGGTACTGCTGATGTAGATGGTACTCCTGATACAGTGGATTCAAAAGACTTTAATATAGATACTGCTACAGCAAATAAAGCTATTATTTTTCCTAATAGTTATCTTGTAGGGGACGATTGCCGTATTGAATATACGGCAGCTACAAATTCGGGTGATGCTACAAGCTCTGTTGTTGTAGTGCCACCAGTAATAACACTTGTTACTACGGGTTGTTAATTACATAAATGATCAGCAGTAGTAAGCAACGATTGCGTGGCTTCACACTCATTGAGTTAATTATTACTCTAGTGATATTGGGAATACTGTCGGTAACGGCAGCTCCCAAGTTTCTGGGCAGCTCAACAGAAGATGCATACTCATATCGAGATCGTACTTTAACTGTACTGAGAACAGTGCAGTTACGTGCAATGCAAAATACAGCAATTACAAGTTGCCATACCCTTTATATAACCTCCACACTTATTGCCCCCCCCACACCCGATACATGTATCGGTGGAGCTGATGCAAATAACACCGAGCATTTAGTGGTGCAAATAGACACGCAAAGAAGTGATATAACATTTAGCGCTTTAGATAGTAACGCGAATATATTTACCCAAATTAGTTTTGATCCTTTAGGTAAATCAAATCAAACCTGTACTACGCAATGTCGAATAGATGTTGGGTTAGCTGGCGTATGCATAAGTGGTGAAGGGCTTATCTATGCATGCCCTTAAAGTAAAAGGTTTTACCTTAATTGAGCTTATTATTGGCATAGTCATGTTTGCGATTGCATTGAGCATTATTACCGCGCTCATTGCCCCGCAAGCAAAAAAAAGTGCAGAGCCAATTATTGCTTTAAGAGCCTCTGAATTTGGTCAATCATTAATGAACGAAATTCAGAGTAAATCGTTTGATGAGCATAGCGATAGAAGCGCTCCTTTTAGACGTTGCGGCGAAATAAGCTTAGGTGCAGAACCTTGTACCGCAGAAGGCGATTTAGGCGCCGATGACTTAGCTGCCGGCCTAGAAACCCGAACCAGTTATAACGATGTAGATGACTATATTGCATTGTCTAACCAGCCTATTACAAATAGTTTAGGTGAGGTATTAGGCCAATACAGTGACTTTAATTTAGTTATTACCGTTGAGTACGATAGCGACTTTAACGAATTGACCATCAACGATGGCACAACCTTTAAGCGTATTACTATTGAAGTAATATCACCCTTAGGCGAAGTTTACGGATTTAGTGCATATAAAGGGAATTACTAATGCAAAGAGCTAAATACCAAAATGCATTTACCCTTATAGAACTATTACTTGTAATGGTTATTATTGGTATTTTAGCTGTAAGTGCATTTTCATTTATTGGTGCTGGGGTCAGTATTTATTCGCAAGGGGTTGAACGTCAAGAAGCCGTAGCCCAGGCCCGCTTTTTAATAACGCGACTTAGTAAAGAGCTTCGCCACGCTACGCCAAATTCATTAAGGCTCTCTTGCGATAACAGTACTAGCGGAGCGTGTAGTGCGCAGCAGTGCTTAGAATTTACGCCATTTTTATCGGCCACGCACTATACAAATTACCTACCTACCGCAGCGCCTTTTAATGTTAGCGCTGTTGATTTTGAACTTAATAATTTAATTGAGCCGCAAGCTGGAGATTGGGCAACTATTTACCCATTAAGCAGTGCTGATATATATGATGAAAATAATAATAAGCGCTTAAAAGTGTCTGCATTTAATAGCTCAGCGAGCGAAATTGATGAGTGGCAATTTAGTAAAGCATTTACCCAAGAGTCGCCAAGTAAACGCCTTTATTTACTTTCAGAGCCTGTAAGTTTTTGCGTTGAAGGGCAGTATTTATATAGATATACCAATTACGGTTTTACTATTAATCAATTAGATGCTGTGAGCTTACAAATAAGCAGTGGTGTTAAACGTGATTTATTAGGTATTTACATTGCTAACAATTTAGCGAGCGATTTATTTTTTACTCTTGATTCACTTTCTCTACAAAGAAACGCTGTGCTTAATGTGAATGCGCAAATGCAATTTAACGATACTGAAGTAATGAACTTTAACCATGAGGTACATATTCCTAATGTACCTTAAAAAAAATCCTCACGGAAAAGCCTTACCCAGCAAGCAAAAAGGGAACTTAATAATTATTTCTTTGGTTATTATTGTTGCTTTATTAGCATTGGGATTAGCATTAGTTAAAGTGCTTTCTGGCGCATCACAACAAAATACGATTGAGTATTATGGGGCTCGCGCTTTTATGGCAGCACAAAGTGGATTAGAAAGCGGCTTAACTGAGTTGTTTCCGCTAAGCAGTGCGGTGCAAAGTTGTACTGAGGTGACTAAAAATATTACATTTCAAGCATCTTATTTAGACTCTTGTAATGTAAAGATAAGTTGTGGTCAATATATAGGCTTACCCGATAGCAGTACAGCCAATGGGCTCGTGAATATTTATTACTTACAAAGCAGTGCAACGTGCGCCGCAATTGATTGCCCAGCAGGAAATGATTGCAGAAAAGACTATTGGGAAACACAAAGAACACTCAGTGTGGAGGCTAAAACTTTACCATGATGAAAAATGCATTGGTCATTATATTTTTTAGCTGCGTGCTACTTTGTAATTACGCAAATGCAGTGCCTCCAAAAATCGAGGGCCGTTATATAGAACTGCAAGATACATATACATCGCCTGTTTGGACAAAAGTAAATTTTCAACAGCAATATATAACGCCTCCTGCTGTCTTTATGCTCTCAACAAACCAAGGCGGAAACCCTGCAATAATAAGAATACGTAATATAACTACAACTAGCTTTGAGGCCTTACCACTTGAACCCTCAGGAGAAGATGGTGGACATATTAGTATGGGGGCGCACTATTTAGCTGTTGAGTATGGTGTGCATCAATTTCCTGACGGCACAATTATGGAGGTAGGCAGTACAGACTTATTACTCGAATTACAGTATGGCTCTAAGTCTGGCTTTGCTCCACTGACACCTAAAGGCTATAAGTCTTTAACATTTGCTGAACCGTTTACTCAAAGGCCAAACTTTTTCCATTCGTTACAAACACTCAATAGCATAGACAGCAACCCACCTTCTGAGGCATTAATTCCGTTTTTAACAGTTGCAGTAGAAAGTAATTCTCTATCTGCCAGCGGCGTTAATATTGCTTTAGAAGCATCTGAAACAGCACTTGGGCTTATAAAAACCGAAACTGTTGCCTATATGGCTGTGGAGCCCGGAAGTAACCGCACATTTTCTGACGATAATGGCGTTGAGGTATCATGGGAAACTTTTTTCACAGGCTTTGAAGTTGACGGCTGGAGCAATGGCTGTAATTACTTTAGTTTTACTAATAACTTTAGTGTGGCTCCGTTAGTTGTAGCAAGTAAAAACTCACGCCAAGAAGATGATGGCGGGTGGCTACGCAGCTGTAACCTAAGGACCGACAGGTTAGGGCTTGTTGTTGACGAAGATCGTGATGGCGATAACGAGCGCCGTCACGTAAACGAGGAAGCATCAATACTCGCCATGACCAGTACCTTTGTATTTAATGGTGATATTTTAGATTGTGATACGTTATTCCCGGGCGCTATTTCTACTTATAACAATGGTGAAGTGCAGCTGGTGCAGGGAGTAGAAATAACCGATGGTAATGCGCAGTTTGTCACCACCACAAGTTTAATTTCTACAGCGCTGACAAGCCCTCCTTTGTGTAATGGTCAGGCGTGTGTTGCTGGTGGTTATAACTCTTTAGAACCTAATCAAGCGGCGCAGGTGCCAACGGTTACAAATGATGGTAGCTCAACAGGGCCCGTACCTACGTCTTTAGCTGGCGACTATTATTACGATGAGTTGCAGTTAAGTATGCTGGAAACAGAGTACAGAGTAACAGCACCTACACGTATTTTTTTAAAAGACACAACCTCACTTTTATCAACTTCATTTTTGAATATAGGTAAAACAAATATAGTAGTAGAAACTGGTGCGTACTTAGCTATTTATGTCGATGGTGCGGTTGCTATTGCAGCCGATGCAAATATTGCGGGCTATATTGTTGCCACTGGCGAGGTAAGAATCGCTCAAAATGTAACGTATCAGGGCTCAATTACATCGGGTACACAAATAATTACCGAAGGGAGCTCAACGTTTGACGCTCTACCAGTACCCGAAAGTATCCCTGGTTTTTGTGGTATTTATACACCAGAAACACTGGATCATTATCGTTTAACAATAAGCGATAACAAAGGTCTAACGTGTGAAGCTAAAGAAATGACACTAACAGCCTGCGCTAATGATGCCTGCGATTTATTATTTGCTGAGCCGTCTAGTTTAAACCTTTCTCCAGATAATAGTGGTCAGCAAAGTTGGGTTACGGGGGAGAATATTAATTTTACAGGATCAGCGGTTGTCGAATTTGCTAAACGCACCACAGGCAGTGTTACATTTGGATATAACACTGCTGATCCTTCTGCACCTCTTCGTTGTTATATCGGTGGTAATAATGTTGGTTTGAGTGGCTGTAAAGTTACGTTTTCTGATGCTGGATTTATTTTTAATAATGATACAGATGGAAATACTACAATTCCTACGCAGCTATCAGCAAAACCCTCAAATACCGGCTTTAATGCAAAAGCGCTATCTATTCAAGCGGTAAAAACCAATACCACTACGGGCGTATGCGAAGCTGCATTTCCCGCTGGTGGCGATGTAAGCTTAGATTTATCGTATACATGCAGTGCTGGTGCAAGTTGCTCTGATACGGTTTCACTTAGTAACAACAATAATACCTTTGCGGTCGAGCAAGCAGCTAAATCGTTCACGCTAAACTTTGATAGTGAGTCTAAAGCCCCGATTGTTATAAATTATCCCGATGCAGGAAAGTTGAGTTTAAATGTAAAAACCAACTTAATTTTAGATCCAATTACTAACCTGTCAGTAAATCTAACAGGTAGTTCAAATGAATATGTTGTAAAGCCATTTGGATTAGCAATGGCAGTGGCAAGTGATGGTTATGCAGCAGACGCTGATGGAAGTTTATTTAGATTAACAGGCGAAGCATTCGATTTAAAGATGAATGCGGTGCAGTGGCTAACAGGGCAAGACACTAACAACGATGGTTTCCCAGACAACTACAGCAATATTACGAATAACACCATTGCTAAGCATTTTATTACAGAGCAACCGCTTGTAGAGCCATTGCTAAAAGCGCCTACGCTAGGCATTCAAGGTACGCTTGAAGCTATGAGTACATCACCTTTTAGTGATACAGGTAGTTTGAGTGAATCTATATCGCAATATAATTACGACCAAGTTGGCATAATTGACTTAACAGCAGGCCTTCAAGATGCCGATTACTTTGGGGCGGGAGATGTAAAAGGTGAGCTATACAACGTTGGCCGTTTTGCACCTTCGCAGTTTCAAATATTAGGTGTGCAAGCCGCGGCGCAATGCACACGCTATGGCAGTAATTTAACTTATCTTGGTCAACCTTTTGAACTTGGCTTTACAGTACAAGCACAAAATCAAAATGGTGATCTAATGGCTAATTATAAAGAGGGCTTTGATAAATCAAGTGTAGAGGTTAATGCCGAAAACAACGAAGCAAGCAATTATGTACCCTCAACTAACTTTGCTAGTCGCTTGGTCAACCTAGGAAATAATAACTGGGGAGATATAAGTGACGGCCAGTGGCAAATGAGCCAACTCAACACGACACTCGAAAGATTAGGTGTAGGGCAACCTGACGGGCCATTTTCCATGGTCAGTTTGATGGCAACGCTTTCTGATATAGAAGGGGCAACATTTGTTGATGCAAACGATAAACCAAACACACAAGCAGCATGTTCGGGTGGTTGTAATAGCGTAAGACTAAATGACTTACCAATAGAGTTTAGGTTTGGACGTTTAGTACTTGGTAATAACGCAGGCTCCGATCTCGACCCTTTACTTATTCCTATGCAGGCTCAGTATTACAACGGCAGTGGATTTGTAAATAACGCTGAAGATAACTGTAGTGTGTTTGATTATATCCAAATCACTCAAATATCACCTAGCAGCCCACAATTAACCTATAAATATGGGACTGGTGTATCTGGCCAGCTAGAAGCGGGAGTGTATCCGGCAGATAACGGTATTTATGCACAGCCAAATGGTTTGGGTGAATTTACCTTAGAATATAATACTTATGGTTGGTTAAAGTGGGATTGGCAAGGCGATGGAACACAGCTTGATCCTCGTACTATATTACGATTTGGCCGCTTTAGAGGAAATGATCGGGTTATTTACTGGCGTGAAACACGTGAATAGTTGTAAACTAAGATAATAATTGAACAAAGCTTGTGTTTTGTGCTGCAAGTACATAGCATAAGGCTTTAATTATAAAAAATAATAACGACCAAATAATTGCCGCTTTTGGGACTGGAATATATGCGAATTACTCCTTTATCTCTGTTAATTTCAGCTAGTTTGTTAGCTAGTAGTGCATTTGCACAAGACACAGCTACAGTGACTGGAATTGACTCAGAGATTAGTGTTAAACAAACAGAATACGATAACTCGACAAAAATACTTGAAAAACATCTTAAAGAAGAAAGTCAGTTACAAAATCAATTAGACTTACTTCGTTCTCGTTCTACAGAGCTAGATAAAGAAAAAAACCAAGCGCTCGATGCCATGAACGAAATGTACCGTCGTTTAATTGATGATCCCACTATTAATATTAGTGCCGCTCAATCACGTTATCAAAAAGCGGTGATTGATCATAAGCAAAATAAAGATGATATCTCTATGCAGTTGGCGGCAATTGCATCCCACCGTAAAGACATAGAACAAATTCGTGTTGCTAAACATGCGCTTTTAAATACTTTAGAAAGTTTAAAAGAGCAGTTAACGACAGCCCGCGTAGAGCGTTTACGTAACGAGTTTACACGTGAAGGTACGCTTGAGGTTAACCACACTATTAACTGTAAGCGAACAGAAACGCTAGCAGCGTGTGAGCAACGCGGTCAGCAAATGGGTCTACAAAAAGCAACTAAACGCTTTGTTGATCAAATTTTTGCAAATCTAACAGAAGAGCGAATTGTTGAGCCAAAACGTAATTTGGCGGGCGCTCAAGTACAAATATTAAGTAGCCATGTAGTTAACAGTGCATTTAGCGGACAAGGTAATTACAACGTTAATTTAAGCGTAACTATGCGCGGCGAAGTTAATAGTAGCCGTTTATGTAGCTTATTAAATATAGACAATCGTTATTGTTCTGAGTACGGCACGCCACTTACGGCTGCTTATCAACCAGCGTATAATAATACATTTACTGATAGTCAGTTAACATTCAGTAATACCAAGGATAATGCTAATACCGTATCAGTTTCGCGTTTAAACGACCAGCCAGGTAGTTATTCGATTAATACAACACCGGTAAAAAGAGATTACTCTGATACGAACAACAACACACAAGATCAAGCTGTAGAGTTAACATTACGCTCTAATGTTTACGATGATGAAGTATTTATTGATGGTGTTAGCTTTGGTTCTACACGCTTAGTAACGAGTTTACCGCGTGGTGTTCACAACGTTGAAGTACGTAAATTAGGCTATAAATCTTACCAAGTTCGTGTTGATTTGAATAAAGCGCAAACTATTCATGCAAACTTAGTAAAAAAGCCTGAGTCGATTGCTGTACCGACCTACACCCGAGAGCAACCAGAAGTAACAACACGTCAGGTTAGTGAAAACGTCAATGTTTTAAATGCAAACGTTGAAACACCTGTCGTGGTTATTCCTGCAGGAAAGTTTAAAATGGGCGATATTAACGGCAATGGTCTAGCTAATGAACGCCCAGTAATTGAAAAAGTAATAGCAAACTCTTTTGCTATGCAAAGCAAGGAAGTAACTGTAGGTGCTTACGAAAAGTTTGTAGCAAATACAGGTTATAAAACGCAAGCAGAGAAAAATAAAGGGTGTGCGTATTATTTAAATGGCGAACCAGTATGGGAAGCAGATTTAAATTGGCGTAATCCTGGTTTTGAGCAAAGTAGTGATTTTCCGGCTGTGTGTTTAACTCACAATGACGCAAAAGCTTACGCTGAGTGGTTATCGGGTCAAACGGGGCAGCAATTTCGTTTACCTAATGAAGTTGAGTGGGAATACGCAGCTCGCGCAGGAACCGAAACAGAATACCCTTGGGGTAACGAAATAGGTAAAAACCTAGCTAACTGTGGTTGGTGTGGTAGTGAATGGTCAAACAGACGCGCCTCACCAGTGGGTTCTTTTTCTCCAAATGCATTTGGATTATACGATACCGTAGGTAATGTATGGGAATGGACAGATAAAGAATCAGGTGAGTCAGATGTAGCTGTAAGAGGCGGAGCGTGGAACTTTGCACCAAGCCTTGCTCGTGCATCTACGCGTTTAATATTAGCGCCTGATTTTAGATCTAACTACATTGGTTTTCGCTTAGTTCGCGAACGATAAAACTCAATTAAGGAAGCTTAGCTTCCTTTTTCATAAATTCACAAAGGCGCTGCGCTTTATATTGCTCATATAGTTGAGCATGTTAAAGTGAGGCAGCTAATATAAGAACGTATTTCAAAGGTCATCCAGCCTCATGTTTAAAAAACTCCGTGGTATTTTTTCTAACGATCTATCGATCGACTTGGGTACAGCCAATACCCTAATTTATGTAAAAGACGAAGGCATTGTATTAAATGAACCTTCTGTTGTTGCTATCCGCCAAGAGCGTGCTGGTGGACCTAAAAGTGTTGCATCTGTAGGTACAGAAGCAAAGCTTATGTTAGGTCGTACACCGGGTAATATAAAAGCGATTCGTCCAATGAAAGACGGTGTTATTGCTGACTTTTTTGTAACAGAAAAAATGTTACAACACTTCATCAAACAAGTGCACAACAATAACTTTATGCGCCCAAGTCCACGTGTACTAATTTGTGTACCGTGTGGTGCTACTCAAGTAGAAAAACGTGCAATACGTGAATCTGCAATGGGTGCAGGTGCTCGTGAAGTTTACTTAATTGAAGAACCAATGGCAGCAGCCATTGGGGCAGGCTTACCAGTGTCAGAAGCAACCGGTTCTATGGTTGTTGATATTGGTGGTGGTACAACTGAAGTTGCTATTATTTCACTTAACGGTGTTGTTTACTCATCATCTGTCCGTATTGGTGGCGATAAGTTTGACGAAGCTATTATTAATTATGTGCGTCGTAACTTTGGTAGTTTAATCGGTGAAGCGACAGCTGAAAATATTAAGCATCAAATTGGTTCTGCGTTTAAAACTGATGAGCCAATCGAAATTGAAGTACGTGGCCGTAACCTTGCAGAAGGTGTCCCGCGTTCGTTCACCCTTAATTCTCACGAAATCCTAGAAGCTCTACAAGAGCCATTGATGGGTATTGTGAGTGCAGTAATGGTTGCTCTTGAGCAATCACCACCAGAGCTGGCATCAGATATTTCTGCGCACGGCATGGTACTTACTGGCGGTGGCGCATTGTTAAAAGATTTAGACCGTTTATTAATGGAAGAAACGGGTATTCCGGTTGTTGTTGCTGATGATCCACTTACATGTGTTGCACGTGGTGGTGGTAAGGCACTTGAAATGATCGATGTTCATGGTGGTGACGTTTTTAGTTACGACTAATGAAATTAATGTTTGGACGCACAGTCTCTTTGCAACTGCGACTTTTTGTCGCAGTGCTTTTGAGTATCGTACTCATTGTTGGAGACAGATATACGCAAGGTGGTACCGTTGTTCGTACCAGCCTTAATACTTTAGTTAGCCCACTAATTTATGTTGCTAATTTACCCTACGAATTATTTAGCTTAAGTGCTAAAAGCCTGCATACGCGGGAGCAACTTCTTACTGAAAACGAAGCGCTGAAAAAAAAGCAAATGCTACAAAGCGAGCAACTTCAGCAGTATCAATTTCTAGCCAGAGAAAACCAAAAACTACGCGCCTTATTAGGCTCATCTGCAAAGCAATCAAATCGTAAAATTATTGCTCAAGTACTTTCTGTGCATTCAAACCCGTATAGCCATCAAGTTGTTATAAATCGTGGTACTACAGACGGGCTTAGTGAAGGCCAAGCTGTAATTGATGAAATGGGTGTAGTAGGACAGCTTACAAAAGTTGGTTCAATGACTTCACGTGTATTACTAATGACCGACACTACGCATGCCACACCTGTTCGTATACTTCGTAACGATGTGCGAACAGTTGTAGAAGGCATTGGTAAAATTAACGTAGTTAAGCTCTCGCACGTCCCACATAGCTTAGATGTACGAATTGGTGATGTACTCGTTACATCAGGATTAGGTGGCACATTCCCTGAGGGATATCCGGTAGCAGTAGTAACTGAAATAAACCGTGATGAAGGTCGCCCGTTCGCACAAGTTTTTGCAGAACCTATTGCGCAATTAGATCGCATACGTTTACTTGTTATTTTATGGCGTAATCAGCAGGAGCAAATCAGCGATGATTAACCGTTATTCATTGTTAATTGCGCTAAGCATTTTTTTTGCGTTAATAATGGCATTAATGCCGCTCCCTTTTTCGTTTGAACCATTTAGACCTGACTGGGTTTTACTTGTACTTATGTATTGGTCGTTGGCAGTACCGCATCGTTTAAATATTGGTACTGCTTGGGTTGTTGGTTTATTAATAGATTTAGCATCTGGCTCGCCGCTGGGTGTGAATTCACTTACATTTTCTGTATGTATATTTGTCACTGCGAGCAACTTTCAAAAAATTCGTAACTTTTCACTTTGGCAACAAAGCTTATTAATTGGTTTGTTTTTAACGCTATATCATTTAATGCAGTTTTGGCTAAATCACTTTTTGTTAGGGGTTTACTTTAATCCACAGTATTTATGGCCAGTAGCAACCGGAATGATTAGTTGGTTTTGGGTATTTTTACTACTTCGCAAATATCGCAGACATTTTAGGATCAGGTAATGACTACCGCAGTATATTTGGCATCAGCCTCTCCCCGTCGTAAAGAGTTATTAAGCCAACTAGGTGTCGAATTTACACAATTTAGTGTTGATGCAGATGAAAGCCCACTTCCAAACGAGCAACCTAGAGCACTTGTAGATCGTTTAGCGCGCTTGAAAGCCCAAAGCGGTGTAGAGCTTGGGTATACTGATCGCCCTGTACTTGGTAGTGATACCGTGGTTGTCATCGATAACGAGTCATTGGGTAAACCTCGCGATAAAAATGATTTTATACACACATTAAAACGCCTATCAGGTAACACACATCAAGTACTTACCGCAGTTGCATTTGCGACGCAAAATGATGTGCTTAGCTGTGTTGTAAGCACAGATGTCACCTTTAAAACTTTAACTGATGAAGAAATTAATGCTTATTGGGAGTCAGGTGAGCCACAAGATAAAGCCGGTGGCTACGGTATCCAAGGTTTAGGTGGTCGCTTTGTAACTCACATTGCGGGTAGCTATTTTTCTGTTGTAGGCTTACCTTTATATGAAACCGAACAATTATTAAAAACATTCTTAAGAAGGTAACATGAGTACAGAATTACTGATCAATGTCACACCGAGCGAAAGCCGTGTTGCCCTAATAGAAAACGGTGTACTGCAAGAAATACAGCTAGAGCGAATTGGTAACCTAGGTATTGTAGGCAATATTTACTTAGGAAAAATAAGCCGTGTGCTTCCAGGTATGCAGGCTGCTTTTGTTGATATCGGCCTTGAAAAAGCGGCATTTTTGCATGCATCCGATATTGTAAATAGTGCCTCTATTGTTGAAGGCGTAGACGACGTACCAATAAAAAAAGTACAAGACATTAGAGAGTTAGTTCGTCAAGGCCAATACATTATGGTGCAAGTGGTAAAAGATCCGCTAGGCACTAAAGGTGCAAGACTCACCACTGATATTACCATTCCTTCTCGCTATTTAGTGTTTATGCCAGATGCGACCCATGTAGGGGTTAGTCAGCGTATTGAAACTGAAGAAGAGCGCTCACGCCTTAAAAAAATAGTCGCAGAATATGGCGATGAAAATGGCAGCTTTATTGTACGTACAGCTGCTGAAGGTGCTAGCGAAGCTGAATTACGACACGATGCCGGTTTTTTAAGAAAACTGTGGGAAAAAATTACGGCTCGTCGTAGAAAAACCAGTAAAGCCAGTATCCTACATGAAGACTTAACGCTTGCCTTTAGAACCCTACGTGATTACGTGGGCGAAGATATGGAACGCATTCGCGTTGACTCTAAACTTACTCATGAAGAACTAAAGTTATTTACTGAAGAGTTTGTTCCACAGCTTTCTCAAGTACTTGAATACTACCCAGGTGAGCGACCTATATTTGATTTGTTTGACGTTGAAAACGAAATTCAAAAAGCACTACATCGTAAAGTTACGCTAAAATCCGGTGGTTATATAATTATTGATCAAACAGAAGCGATGACGACTGTTGATGTTAATACGGGTGCATTTGTAGGACATCGTAATTTAGAAGAAACGATTTTTAATACCAACGTAGAAGCAACCTCTGCAATTGCTCGCCAGCTTAGGCTGCGTAATTTAGGCGGTATTATCATTATCGACTTTATCGATATGGTAAGTGAGGATCATAAGCGCCGAGTATTACACTCACTTGAATCAGCACTCGCAAAAGATCGCACTAAAACAAATATCAATGGGCTTTCAGCACTTGGGCTTGTTGAAATGACGCGTAAACGTACACGCGAAAGCTTAGAACATATTTTATGTGATGTATGCCCTGCGTGTTCTGGTCGTGGTTCGCAAAAAACAGTTGAAACGGTTTGCTACGAAATACTACGTGAAATAGTGCGTGTTAACCGAGCATACGCTGCCGATAAGTTTATGGTGTACGCAGCGCCTGCTGTAAGTGAAGCCCTACTAAACGATGAGTACCATAACCTTGCCGAGCTTGAGCTATTTATTGGTAAGCAAGTCAATATTCAAACAGAGAGCTTATACAGCCAAGAACAGTTTGATGTGGTAATGATGTAATGAAAGCAAAAGCGGTCTGTTTTTTTTGTTTTAGAAAGTTATGGCAGACCTGCGCCATAATTTTGGTATTACTGGCCGTTATTGTTTCAATTTTAAAATATACCCTTCCGTATGCAAACGAATACAAAGGGAATATAGAAAGCTATTTACACGAAAAGTTTGAAATAAGCTTATCTATAGGTGAAATATCAGCTAGTTGGCAGGGCAGTGGTCCTGCATTAGTATTAGAGAATTTATCGTTTAAAGATAACGAAACTGCACCAATATCACTCACCATTGCTAAAACCAGCTTAGAGCTAAACTTATGGGAAAGCTTAAAAGCGCTGCAACTTAGATCTAATTATTTTGTTATTAATGGTTTTCATACCAGTGTAAATATCACCAACTTATTTAAAACCGGTAACAACGACGGAGTCTCTTTTGAGCAAAAAGAGCTAATTGAAGAACTGTTTTTGGGTAAAACGGGTCATTTTGCAATAGAAAATTCCAGTATTAACTTTGTTCTAGAAGACGGTAAAGAGCGTAAGTTACTCCTCAAAAATATTGTTTGGCAAAATGAAGATGAGCAGCATCTTGGTAGTGGGAGCTTAGCACTGCCGGGTATTTCGGTCGGTGATTTTGATGCGCGCATAGCACTCACTGGCGATACCCTAGAGCAAGTTGCGGGCGACATTTATGTGCAGGCTAACAAAGTCGATGTATCTAACTGGTTAGCGCAATATATAAATACGCAAAAGCAACAACTGCATAGCGATATTAATTTACAAGCGTGGCTAAAACTAGATAAAGGTTTTGTAAGCGATATAAAAATGCAGTGGCTACCAAGCTTTGTGCGTTGGCAGCGAGAAGAGCAAAGCCAACAAGTCAGCCTGAGTGAAGGTGGATTCCATCTATATCCCGAGCAAAATAGCTGGCACTTAAAAAGCACCGGTTTAACATTTAATAGTAACGATAAAGCATGGCCAAGTTTAGAGTTTGAAGCTCAACTAGGTGCGACAAATGAAGTGTGGCTCCATCAAGTTGATTTTGAATTACTGGGTAACCTAGCAGGGCTAAGTAATTTTGATGCACTTGAACCATTTTTAGAGCGCCGACCTAGCGGGCAAATAGATCAAGCTTATTTAAATTTCTCTAATGCACAGCAATGGCAACTATGGTTTGAAGCCGACAATATTGGTTGGCAAGAATTAAGGTCGGTACCTGCAGCACAAGGACTTAGAGTAAATGGTTTACTTAATCAAAGTAGTGGTCGAATAAATTTATTTGGTGAAAATGGCACATTAGTTACAGGCGAAAGCTTTAGTAACGACATAAATTATAATCAGCTAAATGTAGAGCTAGATTTAGCTGAGCGAGATGATGGCTGGCATATAAGTAGTGACAATATATGGTTTGATAATGATGAAGTTACTCTTGCTGCAGAATTACAAATTAGTCTAACAGATGATCCTCGATTAGATCTTTACGCTGAAGCGTTCGCCCCAGATGCTAAAATTGCAGGTCATTATTTCCCATTAAAAGCAATGAGCGCTGAGCTCGTTAGCTATTTAAATGGCGCAATTAAAGGCGGAGAAATATCTAAAGCACAAGTCTTATTTGCAGGACCTTTATCTGGTTTTCCATTCACCGATGGCAGTGGCCAGTTTGGTGTACTAGCGCAAATAGACAACGCAACCTATGAGTTTGATCCTGATTGGCCTTTGGTCACCAATACCGACGTACAGCTACATTTTGATAATGAGCGTATGGACATATATAGCCAGCAAGGTAAGTTGGTTAATTTAGATATTGGTAATAGTGTACAGGTAAGCATTGCAGATTTAATGCATGCTGATGAACTTATTGTGCAAATTGATAAAAAAGCACAAATGGAAAAGTTACATGACTTTTTTGCAGCGACACCTATTGCTAAACCTCTTGCTGAAATTTTTAAAGTTGTACAGGGCAAAGGCGAAGCCGATGCCAGTATTGAGCTTTTAGTAGGCTCAAAATTTAAAGGTGGAGCCAGTGTTAGCGGCAAAGTTAATTTAAATGACTTGCCAGTATTTATAGCAACGCCAGGAATTGAGTTTAAAAATCTAACTGGCGAGCTTAATTTTAAAAACGACAATATCACACTTAAAAATGCGACTGCGAAATGGTTGGGCATGCCGCTAACTATTAATTACAGCAGTAAAAGTGATGCAAAAAATTACCAAGCAAACATAGATATAAACGCCAAAATTGACGCCGATACACTAATAGATAGTGGACAAGGTATATTAAAAAATTATTTAAGCGGGCAAAGTGATGTTGATATTGGCTTAGTACTTAACTTTACCGAGCAAGGCTTTAATTACCGTGCACAGGTAAACTCAGAACTACTTGGCTTAACGAGCAACTTACCTACACCTTATAATAAAAATAGCGAACAGGTTTGGGCGCTTGATGCCATAGTACAAGGTGATGACATTTCTAATCTCATTACAGCAAACGCTAATCAACAGTTTTACTTTAATGCTATTTTAGAAAATGGAAAATCACAGTTTAGTAATGTCCATTTTGTGCTCGGAAAACAAGATTTAGGATTAAACCAAAAAGACTTAAGCGTAAATATAAATCTTGAACAGAGTGAACTAGTGCCTTGGTTTGATCTGATTGATCAAATAATTAAAGCTGGTAAAGCAAACCCAGATCAAGAATCAAAAGGGATTATGCCACCGCTTAATGAGGTGGTCGCAAATATAGGTTTACTTGATGCGAGTAACATCATTTTTAATGGTTTTGAAATGCGTTTAGCACCATCAAAAGACGATTTATACCTAAAGCTAAATGCTAAAGAACTTAGAGCTGGGGTTTTTATCCCTATATCACAGCCTAGCCAGTCCATACGAATTAATGCCGATTACTTAAGGCTTAATTTTGCACCGCACAATGAGCAAGTACTTGAAATAACAGATGTGCTTCCTGAGGAAGACTTGAGCTGGCTTACTAAAATACCTGCCATTGAGTTTGAATGTAGTGATTGCAAAATTGACCGCTATCAACTTGATAAAGTAAGTGCGTCATTATTGGGTGATGGTGAGCGCTTATCAATATCAGAGCTTGTGGTCGATAAAGGAAATCATGTGCTGCGCACTAAAGGGCAGTGGCAAAATGGCTTAACAACGCTAAATGGCGAGCTTAAAAGTGATGACATAGGCGCACTGTTTGGCGAGTTTGATATAACCTCCGCTATTAAGGATTCAAAAGCCGATCTAAATTATGATCTTACTTGGCAAGCAGCGCCTTATGATTTTGATGTGAAAACTTTAAGCGGTGAGGTGGACTGGGATTTAGGAGAAGGTCATTTAACTGAAGTAAGCGATGGCGGTGCACGCGTATTTTCGCTGTTGAGCCTTGATTCACTCGTGCGCAAACTGAAGCTTGATTTTAGAGATGTATTTTCAAAGGGCTTTTTTTACAACAGCATGCAAGGCTCTATGCAGTTAAAAAACGGTATTGCTTACACTAAAGATACCAAAATGGACGGTGTACCCGCTGATTTAACCATTAAAGGTTATGCAAATTTAAACACGCTTGATATAGATTATGACCTTGCTGTAGCGCCACAAGTAACCTCGAGTATTCCGGTTATAGTTGCATGGATGGTAAACCCAGTAACAGGGCTTGCTGCCTTAGCAATTGATAAAGTTATTCATTCTGCGCGCGTCATCTCAGAGATCAACTTTAAAGTAACGGGTAAAATGAACGATCCTATTGTTCAAGAACTCGACAGAAAAAGTCGTGAAGTTACGCTTCCTCAAGCTGCGCAAAATCAGCCACAAGCATCAGTCGATTTAAAACTTAAAGATGCACAAGTAACAGTAACGCAATGAACAAAACTGAAATACTAAGCACTCCCACAATAGTTGCCCTGCAAATGTGTTCAGGGCTAAACCCTGATGACAACATAGCAAGCTTAAAGCGTGCACTTAAAACACTCCCCGCAACAAGACCATTACTTGTTTGTTTGCCTGAGGCTTTTTTAGTGTTTAGTAAAAGTGGTAACGATACGTTACGTGTTGCTAAGCAAGTTGAGCGATACAAACTACAACTTAGTGAATTGTGCCAACACCATAATATTTGGTTAAATGCAGGGACAATGCCTGAGCCATTTAACAAACATAAATATTATGCAGCATCGCACTTATATAATAATCAAGGCGAGCTGGTTACAACGTATAACAAAATACATTTATTTGATGTAAACGTAGATGATCAAACAGGTAGCTATCGAGAGTCAGATTTTACCCAAGCAGGTAGCGATGTGGTTGTTGTTGATTCTCCCTTTGGTAAAATAGGCTTAACAGTATGTTATGATCTGCGCTTTAGTGGCTTATTCAACGAACTAGTACGCCAAGGCGCCGATATTATTTTAGTACCAAGTGCATTTACAGTCGTCACAGGGCAAGCGCATTGGCAGCCATTATTAGCAGCTCGCGCAATAGAAACACAATGTTATGTAGTTGCAGCAGCTCAGTACGGTACACATGAAAATGGCCGACAAACATATGGGCACAGTATTATTATTTCACCTTGGGGGAATATCCTGAGTGAATTGCCAACAGGCACCGGTTTTATAAGCTGCAACGCAGCTTTAGACCAGTTACAAAAAATTAGACGAGATATGCCCGTGCAGTCTCATCAACGATTTAGAGAGCATTTATTATGAATTCGGTTGAACAGCATTTACTACACGACAGCCAGCTAAATAGAGAAGAGCTCGAAAAAACGCTCGCTTACATACATCAGCATAAAGTGGATTACGCCGATTTATATTTTCAATCAAGCCACCACGAATCATGGGTGCTTGAAGACGGCTTAGTTAAAGAAGGCTCTTATAACGTTGAACGTGGCGTTGGTGTACGTGCTGTAAGCGGCGAAAAAACGGGTTTTTCTTACTCTGATGCAATAAACCTCGAAGCGCTAAATAAAGCGGCAACAGCAGCACGTAGCATTGCAGATGCTGGCGAAGATAGAGCGATTAAAGTATTTAGTGATGTTAAAGCTAAAGAGCAGTTTGCACCTCATCAGCCAATTTCGAGTATGAGCGATACCGACAAGGTGAGCTTATTACGCGAACTCGAAAACTATATTCGTGAGCTAGCACCCGATGCAGAGCAAGTAATTAGTTCAATGTCAGCGGTATACGAAGAAGTATTAATCGCAGCAAGTGATGGTACGTTTGCCACCGATATTCGCCCGCTTATTCGTTTAAACTGCTCAGTACTGCTTGAAAAAAATGGTCGCCGTGAACGCGGTGGCGCAGGTGGTGGTGCACGTTTAGATTATGGTTACTTTAAAGAGCTTGTTGATGGTAAACCGCGTTGGATGGAATTTGCCGAAGAAGCTGTACGTCAAGCTAAAGTAAATCTTGAGGCTATTGATGCCCCTGCAGGTACTATGGAAGTTGTACTTGGTAATGGTTGGCCAGGTGTGCTTTTACACGAAGCGGTAGGGCACGGACTTGAAGGCGACTTTAACCGTAAAGGCGCGTCTGCGTTTAGCGGTAAGGTTGGCCAAAAAGTAGCATCTGAGCTGTGTACAGTTGTTGATGATGGCACAATGGCCGATCGCCGTGGTTCACTAAATGTAGATGACGAAGGCACGCCAGCCGCTTACAACGTACTTATCGAAAACGGTATTTTAAAAGGCTATATGCAAGATAAGCTAAATGCGCGTTTAATGGGGGTAAGCCCTACCGGTAACGCACGCCGTGAGTCGTATGCACATTTACCAATGCCTCGCATGACTAATACTTACATGTTAGGCGGAGAGCACAGCCAAGCCGATATTATAAGCTCAGTTAAAAAAGGTGTATTCGCGCCTAACTTTGGCGGCGGACAAGTTGATATTACCTCAGGTAAGTTTGTATTTAGCGCATCAGAAGCGTACTTAATTGAAAATGGTAAAATTACTCAACCAATTAAAGGCGCAACGCTTATTGGTAATGGCCCAGAAGTAATGCAGCAAATATCTATGGTTGGTAACGACTTAGCGCTTGATAAAGGTGTTGGTGTTTGTGGTAAAGATGGTCAAAGTGTACCCGTAGGCGTAGGCCAACCAAGCTTAAAAATAGATAAGCTAACAGTGGGCGGTACAGCATAAACAATATGAGCGCGAAGTAAGTTCGCGCTTTTTGTTTTAATGAAGGTGGGGTTTATGCCTCGTCTTCATCCTCCTTATTTTTTTCAGCCTCTTTATACCATAACGCAAAAAAGCATTCTGTTAATTTGTGTTCTATCTCAAGCGCTTTTTCTGTAGGACAAAACAAGGTGAAACTTGCTTTAAATTCACCTAAATCAGTTGTACCAAAGTGAATTACCGGCTCTGGACCTGATATTTTTGCATCAAGTTTACGCTCAATCATCGAATTATAACGACTGGCTACTTCTTGAAACTCTTCGCAGTACAGTTTAGCTTTTTCAGTCAATGTGTCGTGAATAGGATACGGGTTAAAGCTCTCTCTTCGGACAATAATAAAATGATGTGTAACAAAGCGTTTTACAAAGTTTAAGTTTTTAATAGAACTGGTAATCAGCTTATTATTAGGTATATATATAGTTTTTCTTGAAAATTGATAAGTATGTATATCAATTTCATGCATGGTTGTTTTTATCCAATCGGTTTCAGCAACCTCACCAAAGTAATCACCGACTTGTATCCAGTCACCGACTCTAAATGGGCGAGTTGTTACTAGATAAAAAAAGCCTATCACACACTGAATAAACTCGCGCGTTGCAAGCACAATAGCTACTGCAAAAGCAGCAATTGAAAGTGCAAAGTTTTGAATTTCGGTAGACCACACAAACAGCAGCGATATCATCATTACAAAATTAATAAAATGCTTAATATTGTGTGCGATGTAACGAATATCTTTTTCTTTTTTTTCTGCGCGATTTTTAGCGAGCTTATCAACAAGCACTTTTAGTACAAATGCAATTGTGATCATTACAATTGAAAGAAGAAACGGATGCAGCAATATATCTTTAGTCATAATATCCAATTAAACGCGAGTTGATAAAAACAGACTCAGTATATTGATTTATTAAACCAATTAGCAAACTTAGCGCAAAAAAAGTAACTAATAAAAATGGAGCTATGTTATTGAGTTGCTTCATCAGTACAATGTTTGTGATTTTTAGCCATTCTTTTTCGGCATATGAGTACAAGCTCAATGGCTGAAATAAAAATTAGAGTATAGCCAAGTGTTTCTACTCCTTCTTCAACAATGTTTTTGACTACGCGTACATAGTCATCGCCCATTACTGAATGCCAAAATGCACCTTTGCCCATAATTCGTGAAAACGCGAGTAAAGTAACCATACCGGATAAACAAACCCCATAACTAGGGGTGAGGCTATAGGCTTTTAAAGAGTTAAAAATACTCCCTCTCTTTGTTATTAAATAAACAAACACGCCAGCCAAAATAGAATAGACGATACTTTGCCAAGCACCATCAAATAGGTATAAGTCTAGAGAAGTATCAAACTCTCTCACAAACATCATGGCCGTTAATGCAGAAAGCAATACCGCCGGTATTTTGAGTTGAAAGTTAATTCGTGAAGCATAGAAAAACAAAATACAGCTTAAAAAAGTTAAAGCATCTTGCATATGTTCAGTGAGCGTTTCTTCACTGTAAAGTGCGTTTTGCTGCAACTCAAATCCTTCAAGTTGAATCAATGAGGCAACACCCGCTAGACACAGTAAGTAAATAAATGATCGTAGTAAAAACATAAATAACCAAGAGAAACTATAAATGCGCGAGATTCTAATTGTAAAAATGCCTTAAAGCCAAAACAAAATTTAAACTTTTAATATTTTTATCGGTCTAAGATTTTTGCTGTTAAAATAATGGCTTAGATATTTATTTAATGTTTAATAAAGGTTTTAGATGTAACGTTGGCTGTGAACAATATAATAAGCATTAAAAAGCCCTTACTATTTACTTAGCAAGGGCTTTTTATAATTGAGCACTTAGAGTTTAAAGCCTAGCGCATCGTTACAAATTCTTCCGAGCCTGTTGGGTGAATCGCAACAACGGCATCAAAATCAGCTTTAGTAGCGCCCATTTTCATGGCAACTGCAAAGCCTTGAATCATTTCATCAACCGCAAAACCAATACCATGTAGGCCAACTACTTTTTCATCTGGGCCGGCACATACAAGTTTCATTTTACAAGGTTGGCGATGTTTAGTTACCGCTGTGTACATAGCCGTAAAACCAGATTGGTAAATTTTAACGTTTTCTTCGCCGTACTGAGAAATAGCTTCTTGCTCAGTTAAGCCAATAGTCCCAATTGGTGGATGACTAAATACAACAGTAGGAACTAGGCTGTAATCCATTTTTAAATCATCTGGTAGCTCTTTATTAAATAGACGCTCAGATAAAGTACGGCCTGCTTTTACTGCTACCGGTGTAAGTTCAATACCATTTTCGATGATATCGCCAACCGCATAAACGTTTTTAGCTGTAGTATTTTGATACTCATCAACTTTTACAAAACCACTGCTGTTTACTTCTACGCCTGCTGCTGCAACGTTAATAGCATTAGTTGTTGGTTCGCGGCCAATGGCCCAAATTACTTGGTCAACGTTATGAGTTTTGCCGTTATCTAAATGTAGTGTTACAGAGCCATCATCTTCTTTAACCAATTTATTTGGTACAGAGTGAGTATGTAAAGTAGGGCCTTCGGCAGCCATTACTTCAACAAGCGTATCTACTATATATGGGTCAAAACTACGAAGTGGGGCATGCTTACGTACAAATAAATGTGTCTCAGTACCTAAACCATGTAATACACCCGCAAGTTCAACTGCAATGTAGCCTGCGCCGATTACTGCAACGCGTTTAGGTTGCTCTTTTAATTCAAAAAAGCCATTTGAATCGATACCGTGTTCAGCACCTTCAATATGCGGAATACTTGGGCGCCCACCTACTGCAATTAATATATGGTCGGCTGTGTAGTGCTCGCCGTTTACTTCAACTGTTTTGTTATCTACAAATTTAGCAAAGCCTTTAATTACAGTAACGCCATTGCTAGCCAGGCCACTGTCGTAACCTTTATGAATTCGGCCTATATAGGCTTCACGGCTTTCTACTAATTTGCTCCAGTCAAAGCCTTTAACTTCAACATTAAAGCCGTAATCTGGGGCATATAAATTAATTGCTTCGGCAACCTGAGCACCGTGCCACATTACTTTTTTAGGTACGCAGCCTACGTTTACACATGTGCCACCCATGTGTTTTGCTTCTATAAGTGCTACTTTAGCGCCACGCATTGCCGCTCTATTTGCAGAGGCAATACCACCACTGCCACCACCGATTGCAATATAATCAAAGTGTTGTGTCATTTTATGTCCTTAGGCGTTGAGTTTTATGCGCATTAGCATAACATTAAGTTTTAAAAATAAAGAGTGTTTAGGTGACCTATGTTTAGTAAAAAAACATTCAAATTTCTTGCTCAGCTTGATCAAAACAATAATAGAGACTGGTTTAACGACCATAAATCACAGTATGAGGAATACGTAAGAGAGCCCGCTTTAGATTTCATTAGGCAAATGCAAGCACCACTTGCTGAGGTTTCTAGCCATTTTGTCGCATCAGATAAAAAAGTTGGCGGTAGCTTAATGAGAATCCATAAAGACGCGCGTTTTAGTAAAGATAAAACCCCATATAAAACTAATGTAGGGATTCAATTTCGCCACTTTATGGGAAAAGACGTACACGCCCCGGGGTTTTACTTTCACTTAGCAAATGACGAATGTTTTATAGGTGCAGGTATTTGGCGACCAGAATCAAAGGCGCTTAACGCAATTAGAACCTGCATAGATGAAAACCCAAATAGCTATAAAAAAGCAATTTATGATGAGCAATTTAAATCTATATTCGAAATGTCAGGAGAGTCGCTAAAACGACCGCCAAGAGGGTTTGAAAAAGAGCACCCATTAATAAATGAGCTCAAGCGAAAAGACTTTATAGCCATGAGCCCACTTATTCAAAAACAAGTATGCAGCAATAACTTAGTTGATACGGTGTTAGAGCGTTATAAAGCGGCTGACTCATTAATGGGTTATTTGTGTTTTGCTCTGGATCAACCCTATTAAAATCACATAACTTAAAAGCGGCTGAGTTGTTTTTTTACTTTTAGACCCAACTTAAACGTAATGCATTAACGCAAAGAGAGTATTTATGAGCAACCCACTAATTGGCCTTGAAGGCTTACCACCATTTTCAAAAATAAAGCCTGAGTACGTAGTACCAGCACTAAAAGACGGTATTGAGCTTTGTCGTAAAGCCATTGATGACGTGCTAGCAAAAGGTTCGTACACGTGGGATGACTTAGTATTACCCCTTGAAGAAGCCGACGATAAATTATCGCGCATGTTCTCCCCTGTATCGCATTTAAATTCAGTAATGAATAACGACGAATTACGTGAAGCTTACGAGCAGTGCTTACCGTTAATATCTGAATATTCAACATTTGTAGGTCAGCATCAAGGTTTATACAACGCGTATAATACGCTTTATAACAGTGACGAATTTAAAACGCTGACTACAGCACAACAAAAAACAATTACTAATGCGCTACGTGATTTTAAATTATCGGGTATTGCATTAGCGCCGAAGCAGCAAACACGCTACGGCGAAATTAGCGCGCGTTTATCAGAGCTTGCCTCAAAATTTGGTAACAACGTAATGGATGCCACACTTGCTTGGCACAAGCATATTACTGATGAGAGTGATTTAGCAGGCTTGCCAGAATCTGCTTTAGCACTTGCAGCTGATACAGCAAAAAGTAAAGAATTAGAGGGTTGGTTATTTACACTCGATTTTCCATCATATTTACCAATAATGGCTTACGCAGATAACCGCGAATTACGCAAAGAAACTTACACCGCGTTTTCTACGCGCGCATCAGATCAAGGCCCTAACGCCGGTGAGTTTGATAACTCTGACATTATGAGTGAGGAGCTTGCGCTTCGTCATGAACTTGCACAGTTACTAGGGTTTAACAGCTACGCTGAAAAGTCACTCGCGACTAAAATGGCCGAAACACCAGAACAAGTATTCTCATTTTTAGAAGACCTAGCGGCTAAATCAAAACCACAAGCAGAGCAAGAAGTGGCCGAGCTAAAAGCGTATGCTGAGCAAAAACACGGCATTTCTGAATTACAAGCATGGGATTTTGGTTACTACAGCGAAAAGCTTAAGCAAGAAAAGTATGCAATTTCAGACGAAGTACTACGTCCTTACTTCCCAGCAAATAAAGTGCTTAGCGGCTTATTCGAAACCGTTAATCGCTTATTTGGTATTAGCGTAAAAGAAGTTACTGACTTTGATACTTATCACAAAGATGTACGCTTTTTTGAAATTGTAGATAGTAGCAATACTCTACGCGGACGTTTTTATCTCGATTTGTACGCACGCGACCACAAACGTGGCGGCGCGTGGATGGATGACTGTATGGGTCGTAAAGTACGCGCTAACGGCGAACTACAAACTCCAGTGGCTTATTTAGTGTGTAACTTTAATAAGGCGGTTGGCGATAAACCGGCACTGTTTACTCATGACGAAGTAACTACTTTATTTCATGAGTTTGGTCATGGTATTCACCACATGCTTACACAAGTTGATGCCGCGCCAGTGGCTGGCATTAATGGTGTAGCGTGGGATGCGGTAGAGCTTCCTAGTCAGTTTTTAGAAAACTGGTGTTATGACGAAGAAGCCCTAAGCTTTATTTCGGGCCATTATGAAACGGGTGAGCCATTACCTAAAGAGTTACTTGATAAGTTACTTGCCGCTAAAAATTACAATTCAGGCGTACAAATGCTGCGTCAAATTGAGTTTTCGCTATTCGACTTTAAAATACATAACGACTATGTAGCAAATGAACCTTGTCAAATTCAAGCAGTACTTGATGACGTACGTAGCCGTACATCAATCGTTAAACCGCCAGAGTTTAACCGTTTTCAAAATGGTTTTAGCCATATTTTTGCAGGCGGCTATAGCGCAGGTTACTACTCGTATAAATGGGCTGAAGTACTCTCTGCTGATGCATTTTCTAAATTTGAAGAAGAAGGTATTTTTAACGCCGAAACAGGGCAAGCCTTTATGCAAAACATTTTAGAAAAAGGCGGTAGCGAAGAGCCAATGGAGTTATTTAAAAAATTCCGTGGCCGTGAGCCTAATGTTGATGCATTACTGCGTCACAGTGGTATTGCTGTTTAAAAACAAAATGTTCAGCACAAACCAAATTAAAGCGCCTCAATGGCGCTTTTTTATTATTTTAAAATTATTAGCTAATAATTTTTAGTAATTTTATCCTGCCGTACTATGCTTTTAACACACCTATTAAAATGGACTAAGGCATGGCAAAGTTGGTATTGGCAATTGATGACGACAAATATGTTCATCATATAATTGAAGAGTCTTTAGCAGGGTTTTGTAAAATTATTCATGCAAAAGATGGCGATGAGGGATTAAGGCTAACCAATAAATATAACCCAGATATTATTTTACTCGATATTGAAATGCCAGGTATGTCAGGCTATGAGGTATGTAAAACAATAAAACAGAATGAAAACACCCAAGATATTCCCGTTATGTTTCTCTCATCTAAAATAGAGCTTAGTGATCGTGTAAAAGGTTACAGTGTTGGCGCATCCGATTACATTACAAAACCTTTTAATGCAGAAGAGTTAATAGCGCGAATAAAGGTACTTTACGAATATAAGCAAAAATGCACGAAACTAAAACTGGATATAGCAAAAGCGAATAAAACTGCAGAAATGGCAATGACAGAGTCGGGCGATATGGGGCGTATAATGCGCTACGTTGGGCAAAGTTATCACGCTAATAACTTTCAATCGTTAAGTGAATACTTTTTTACCTTTTTTGCTCCTTTAAATTTAGATGTTGTGGTTGTGTTTTGGTATCAAGGAAAAGGTATTTTTTACAGCCAGCAAAGTGGTGTTTGCCCGTTAGAACAAGAGCTGCTTGAGCAACATCGAAATGCTCAACGATTTGTTGATATTGGTAGCAGCACTATCATTAATTATCCCAAAGTGTCCCTTTTGATAAAAAATATGCCAGTTGATAACGATGCTTTGTATGGGCGCTACAAAGATCTGTTCCCGCATATATTAGAAGTAACCAACGAGAAGGTTGTTACCATGGAAAGAAGCGAAAGCAGTTATGAGCAGGCAGCTCAAATAAGTACAGCCCTTCAAGATATTGTTAAGCAGTTAACTACTCAAAATGTAGAGCAAAACAAAAGTACTAAAGAGTTTATAGAGCAGCTACATAAACTTGACTGCGCTATTAAGCTACAACAAACACAAGCAAATCCTGCGGATCTCACTTTATAT
This sequence comes from Pseudoalteromonas sp. SWXJ133, assembly GCF_015864365.1. Taxonomy (NCBI): domain Bacteria; kingdom Pseudomonadati; phylum Pseudomonadota; class Gammaproteobacteria; order Alteromonadales; family Pseudoalteromonadaceae; genus Pseudoalteromonas; species Pseudoalteromonas sp. SWXJ133. Next base: position 214,948 of record NZ_JADYXJ010000003.1, on the reverse strand, counting down.
ATATCTCAATTGGATCAAACAATGCAGTTATTTGTATCGGCTAATAGTGATTTAGCCTTTATCAAATATCAGCTTAAACAAGTTGCCGAAAGCCGCAATGAGCTTATATCTAATTTACGTAGTAAAGCAGAAGCAACTAAGGTTAATACTAATCATCATAGTGATATAGAGCTATTTTAGTGCTTTAAAGTAAAGCGGTTGATATACTACAGGCGTATTTTATCGTCGGAGTTTATTGTGGTTATTCAGTGTGCTTTTAAAGAGTTACGCCCTTATTTAAATGAATTAGAAACACGCTTTGGTTTAGCCCAATGGGCGCAAAATTGCAGTGGCTTTAGCTTACATTACGATGATAAAGGGTTAAGTCTATTTAAAACCGACGAGCCTAAACTAGGTGCAATTAACGTTGATTTTGTAACCGGTGCTGCCGCCCATAGGCGTAAGTTTGGCGGTGGTAAAGGGCAAGCAATTGCCAAAGCGGTGGGTTTAAATAAAGGCGCAACGCCTGTTGTACTTGATGCTACCGCTGGTTTAGGGCGAGATGGTTTTGTACTTGCCTCGCTAGGGTGCAAAGTTATATTACATGAACGTCACCCGGTTGTAGCTGCACTTTTATACGATGGTTTAAAGCGAGCCTATAGCGATATTGAAATTGGTTTGTGGATGAAAGAAAACATGAGCCTAATATTTGGCTCAAGCCATACTTTGCTCTCTCAATGCGAAAGCATGCCTGATGTTGTTTATTTAGATCCTATGTTCCCGCATCGCGAAAAATCAGCATTAGTCAAAAAAGAAATGCGCGTGTTTCAAGAGCTTGTTGGTGCAGACAACGACGCTGACGACCTACTTAATTTTGCCTATCCACTTGCCAGTAAGCGTGTCGTTGTAAAGCGCCCCGATTACGCTCCATTCTTAAACGAAAAAACCCCAAGTATGCAGATCAAAACCAAAAAGAACCGTTTTGATGTCTATGTAAAGGCGGCAATGGTTTAACAGCGTTACAGAATAAACTCTCAAGAGCTGCGCGAGGTAAACTCCGCCTACGGGCTATGTGGTATTTGTAGGCGGGGCTTTATGCCGCGCTTTTATTAGGATCTAGAATCTAGGATCTTATTACATTTTCATGTTAGAATTTGCGCAATTTTTTGGCATAGCAAAGTAGCACAGTAATGATCTTAGATGATATTCGCATTGTTTTAGTTAACACATCACATTCCGGCAATATTGGTTCGGCGGCTCGCGCCATGAAAACCATGGGTTTATCAAAACTTTATTTAGTTGATCCTGCTTGCGAAATCGATAGCCAAGCCAGTGCACTTGCTGCCGGCGCAACTGATGTTTTAGGTAACGCAGTTATTGTAGGTACCGTTGAAGAAGCTATCGCTGACTGTACATTAACGATTGGCACAAGTGCGCGTTCTCGTACGCTTTCGTGGCCAATGGTTGAACCACGTGAATGTGGTGAAAAGCTCGTTGCTGAAGCCGTAAATGGTCCTGTAGCGCTAGTATTTGGTCGTGAAAACAGTGGTTTAACTAATGAAGAATTACAGCTTTGTAATTACCATGTATGTATTCCTGCTAATCCAGAGTACAGCTCGCTTAATTTAGCTATGGCCGTACAAACACTTAGCTACGAAACTCGCATGGCATTTTTAAATCAACAACCTAAAAAGGTTGAAGAAGACGATGCAGTTTACCCGAGCTCAAAGCAAACAGAGCTGTTTTATGATCACCTTGAAGACACGTTGTTTAAAACAGGCTTTATCATCAAGCAACACCCTGGTTTAGTTATGACTAAATTGCGCCGTTTGTTCAACCGAGCTCACCCTGAAGATGCTGAAATGAATATTTTACGCGGTATTCTCACCTCAATTAATAAGGCTATCCCTAAGTAACTTAGGTATAGCTATTAGTTATAAAAGACCTAGACTAATTAACGCGCTAATACTTGACTAAATTACTCAGGTAATTACAATGGCTGTAATACTTGACCAAAGAGGTCAAGTATTGAAAATTTGTTAACTCTACAATTTAAAAGTAAGAGTTTCTAAATCAAATTTTTATCAAGTGATAATACTTGACTAATTTACTCTGGTAATTAAAATTTGCACTCTTTTGTGCAGGGGGCGTTATGAAGTTAACATCAAAAGGCAGATATGCCGTTACAGCTATGCTGGATGTTGCACTACACACAGGTGTAGGTCCTGTAGCCCTTGCTGATATTTCACAAAGACAAGAAATTTCTTTGTCTTACCTTGAACAATTATTTGCTCGTTTACGTAAAAATGGCCTAGTAAGTTCTGTTCGTGGACCTGGTGGTGGTTATTTACTAGGGCGTGAAGCGAGCGTTATCTCTGTTGGCGATATTATTAGCGCCGTAGACGAATCGGTTGATGCAACACGTTGCCAAGGTGCCGATACCGGCTGTCAGAGTGGTATGCGTTGTTTAACACATAATTTGTGGTCAGACTTAAGCGCACGCATAGAAGAATTTTTGAATAATATTACCCTTGCTGAATTGGTGGAAAAATCAGATGTGAAAGAAATAGCATCGCGCCAAGATAACAGTATTAATAATGCAATTAAGCAGTTGGAAAACATTCAAGTAAGCTGTCAACTTTAAGGTTGACCTGCAGCGGAGAGAGAAATGAAGTTACCGATTTATTTAGATTACGCAGCGACCACGCCTGTTGACGAACGTGTTGCTAAAGAAATGATGCAATGCCTGACAATGGACGGTAAGTTTGGTAATCCTGCGTCACGCTCACACCGTTTTGGTTGGCAAGCAGAAGAAGCTGTTGACCAAGCACGTACAGATATTGCTGATTTAATTAATGCAGACCCACGTGAAATTGTTTTCACATCGGGTGCAACAGAATCAAATAACCTTGCTATCAAAGGTGCAGCACAGTTTTACAAGAAAAAAGGTAAGCACGTTATTACCGCTAAAACTGAGCACAAAGCTGTAATCGACACATGTCGTGAACTTGAGCGCCAAGGTTTTGAAGTAACTTACATGGACGTTGAAGAAAACGGCCTACTTGATTTACAAAAACTTGCCGACACAATGCGTGACGACACAGTACTTGTAAGCATTATGCACGTTAATAACGAGCTAGGTGTAATTCAAGATATCGCGACTATTGGCGAAATGTGTCGCGAACGTAAAATTATGTTCCACGTAGATGCAGCGCAAAGCGCGGGTAAAGTACTAATCGACGTGCAACAGCTTAAAGTTGATTTTATGTCGTTCTCTGCACATAAAGTGTATGGCCCTAAAGGTGTTGGTGCACTTTACGTTCGTCGTAAACCACGTGCTCGCCTTGAAGCGCAAATGCACGGTGGCGGACATGAACGCGGTATGCGCTCTGGTACGCTAGCTACTCACCAATTAGTGGGTATGGGTACAGCGTTTAAAATTGCTAAGCAAGATTTCGAAAAAGATCACGCACACATCAGCGCCTTACGTAATCGTTTAATCGACGGCATTATGGCTGATATGGACGAAGTATACTTTAACGGCACGCAAGACCAATCAGTACCTGGCATTGTAAACATCAGCTTTAACTTTGTTGAAGGTGAGTCGTTACTTATGGCAGTAAAAGACATTGCAGTATCGTCAGGTTCAGCCTGTACATCTGCAAGCTTAGAGCCTTCTTATGTATTACGTGCACTTGGCCGTAACGACGAATTAGCACATAGCTCAATTCGTTTTAGTATTGGTCGCTTTACTACCGAAGAAGAGATTGATTACACCGTCGAATTAATGAAAAACTCTATCGGTCGCCTACGTGAGATGTCTCCACTTTGGGAGATGCATCAAGAAGGTATTGATTTAGATTCAGTTGAATGGGCTCACCACTAATAGTGTGAGCACATACCCTAGCAGGTAATGAGGATAGAATAATGGCTTATAGTGATAAAGTAATCGACCACGTAGAAAACCCACGTAACGTAGGTACTCTAGATAAGAATGATCCGTCAGTGGCAACGGGTATGGTAGGCGCACCAGCATGTGGTGACGTAATGAAATTGCAAATTAAAGTATCTGCCGAAGGCGTTATTGAAGATGCAAAATTCAAAACCTACGGTTGTGGTAGCGCAATTGCTTCATCTTCACTTGTAACAGAGTGGGTTAAAGGCAAAACGCTAGACGAAGCAGCGACAATTAAAAACACTGATATCAGTGCAGAGCTTGAATTACCACCAGTGAAAATTCACTGTTCAATTTTAGCCGAAGACGCAATTCAAGCAGCAATTGCAGACTACAAAAGCAAACAAGCGAAGTAAGAAGAGAAACTCATGGCAGTGACATTGACAGATGCGGCAGCAAACCGCGTACAATCATTTTTAGCAAACCGCGGTAAAGGTTTAGGCCTGCGCGTTGGCATTAAAACGACGGGCTGTTCAGGTCTTGCTTATGTACTTGAGTTTGTTGACGATTTAAACGAAGACGATGAAACTTTTGCGGCTAAAGGTGTAACATTAATTGTTGACGCTAAAAGCTTAGTTTACATCGATGGCACAGAGCTCGACTACACTAAAGAAGGCTTAAATGAAGGGTTTAAATTTAGAAACCCTAATCAAGCTGATGAGTGTGGTTGTGGCGAAAGCTTTACCGTTTAAGCTTAAAATATCTTTGTAGTATAAATAAGCCCTGCCAGTTAATGTAGGGCTTTGTTATTTTTGAAATTAATTTCTGAATTTTATTGGTTGAAGTTATGCGCTATTTTGAGTTATTTGCAATACCAGTTGACTACAATATTGATTTAGTAACAGTTAATAAGCACTACTTGGAATTACAACGTACTGTGCATCCCGATCGCCACGCCAATGCGAGCAGTCGCGATAAGTTAATGGCTGTGCAAAGCGCCGCCGAAATTAACGATGCGCTACAAATATTAAAGCACCCAGTAAAACGTGCTGAATATATGCTGAGCGAGCTAGGCGTTGATATTCGTGCAGAGCAGCAAACCTTGCAAGATCCAATGTTTTTAATGCAGCAAATGGAACTTCGCGAAGAGCTTGAAGAGCTAACATCGTCGCGCGATCCTGATACCGCCATTGCAAATTTTGAAAAACAAATTAAGCAACTAAACACGCAGTACAGTGCACAACTTGCCGAACAACTAGCAAGTAACGATGAGCAGCAATATCAACTTGCCGCAGATAATATTCGTAAACTGAAGTTTGTTTATAAGTTACGTGACGAACTAGAGCGTATTGAAGACAGTTTATTTGACGATTAATTACTTGCTGCAAAGCGAGCAACACGAGTTTAAAGAGCATTATGGCATTATTGCAAATTGCTGAGCCGGGGCAGAGCGCGGCACCACACGAACATAAACTAGCTATTGGTATTGATCTTGGTACAACTAACTCATTAGTTGCAACAGTACAAAGTGGCGAAGCCCGCACGTTAACTGATGATCTTGGCGCGGCTATGTTACCGTCGGTTGTTCGTTATCAAGCAGGCGGTATTACTGTTGGCGCAGAGGCTGCACAAGCCGCAACGCAAGACCCTGCTAATACACTTATTTCGGTTAAGCGTTTTTTAGGTAAAACTCAGGCTGAAATAGAGCAAAGTTATGGCCAACTACCGTATGAATTTTGTGAGCACAATGGTGCGCTAGCAATAGAAACTGCGGCAGGTAAAATCAGTCCAATTAAAGCATCAAGCCATATTTTAGCTGCATTAAAAGCACGAGCTGAGCAAAGTTTTGGCAACCAAGAAATTTTAGGGGCTGTAATTACAGTACCTGCGTACTTTGATGACGCACAGCGCCAAAGTACTAAAGATGCCGCAGAGCTTGCTGGTATTAACGTACTACGTTTATTAAATGAGCCAACAGCAGCAGCCGTTGCTTATGGTTTAGATTCTGGCCAAGAAGGTATTATCGCTGTTTACGATTTAGGCGGTGGTACATTTGATATATCAGTACTTAGATTACACCAAGGTGTGTTTGAAGTTATGGCAACTGGCGGCGACTCAAGTCTCGGTGGTGATGACTTTGACTCACTACTTGTTGATTACTTTAAGCAGCAAACTGGTGTGTCAGCGTTGTCACCTTCAGTTTTACGTTTATTCATCAATAAAGCAAAAGCGTGTAAAGAAGCATTAAGCCAATACGCTAAAGTAAACGTGGGTCTTGAGTTTGACGATCAAAAATACACAGTAGAAGTAACACGCGAAACGTTTGATGAAATGGCTATGCCTCTCGTTAAAAAAACACTGCGTTCGTGTCGTCGTGCTGTAAAAGATGCTGGCATAGAAAACGACGAAGTACTGCAAGTTATTATGGTAGGCGGTTCAACCCGTATGCCACTGGTACGTAGCCAAGTACAAAGCTTTTTTGATAAAGAGCCGCTAACTTCAATCGACCCTGATCGTGTTGTAGCCCTAGGTGCTGCGCTTCAAGCCGACGTGTTAATTGGCAATAAGCCCGATTCTGACATGCTATTGCTTGATGTATTACCGTTATCGCTAGGCCTTGAAACTATGGGTGGTTTGGTTGAAAAAATCATTCCGCGTAATACAACAATTCCGGTAGCACGCGCGCAAGAATTTACGACGTTTAAAGACGGCCAAACAGCTATGTCATTACATGTGCTGCAAGGTGAGCGTGAGCTTGTTGATGATTGTCGATCGCTTGCTAAGTTTAGCTTAAAAGGTATTCCACCAATGGCGGCAGGTGCTGCGCATATTCGTGTAACCTTTAAAGTTGATGCTGATGGCCTATTAAGTGTTTCAGCCATGGAAAAATCTACAGGTGTACAAGCTGAGATTCAAGTGAAGCCTTCGTTTGGTTTATCTGATGACCAAGTAGCTAACATGCTAAAAGAGTCAATGAGCAACGCGAAAGGCGACATGCAAGCACGTATGCTTAAAGAGCAACAAGTAGAAGCACTGCGTGTAATAGAAGCGCTTAATGCATCACTTGCAGCCGATGCTGCATTGCTTGACGATATGCAACTAGCTAACTTACGCACTGAAATTGCAGAACTGGTAAAAGTGCGCGAAAATGCACAAGAGCCTGGCGAAATTAAAGCAGCTATCGAAAAAGTCGATAATGCGAGTAGCGACTTTGCATCGCGTAGAATGGATGCATCAATTAAAAAGGCCCTTACAGGGCAGTCAGTAGACAACATTTAAGAGAGATTAGAATGCCACAAATTGTTTTTCTTCCACATCCTGAATTATGTCCTGACGGCGCTGCAATTGAAGCCCCTGCAGGCCAAACAGTACTCGACGCTGCACTTAAAAATGGCATTAGTATTGCACATGCCTGCGAAAAGTCGTGTGCATGTACTACGTGTCATTTAGTGATTCGTGAAGGATTTGATTCACTACAAGAGAGTGATGAGCTAGAAGATGACATGCTAGATAAAGCATGGGGTTTAGAGCCAGAGTCACGCCTTGGTTGCCAAGCAATTATAAGAGATGAAGACCTAGTGGTTGAAATACCTAAGTACAATCTCAATATCGTTAATGAAGAGCACTAGTTTTTAACGATGTATTTTTAAAAGCCGCTGTTTAATACAGCGGCTTTTTTGTTTCAAAAAAGCATTTATAAACACGTAGCAGCGACTTTATGTCGCGTTTTTAAATCTCAAACGTTTTAAGTTAATTTTTTCTAATCTCAAACTTGAACATCAAAATGATCACGTATTTTTCAGATTATATAAACGCGGGGTAAACCCGCTGCTACGAGTTCAACCCAATCCCTAAAATCTATTTTGGAGGTTTATTTTGAGTAATCTTATTTTTTCTGACTCATTTATTAACGGCGAATTTTATAAAACGGATACGCGCTTTAGCGTTAACGATCCCGCTACCGAAAAAAGTATTGTTGAAGTAAGCGATATTGACGAGCAGGGTGTAAATAGCGCAATAAGCGCAGCTCAAGGGGCTTTTACTAAGTTAAAATCAACGAATGCCACCGAGCGAAGCGAAACGTTGATGCGCTGGTATGAGCTAGTTATAAAACACAAACAAACACTTGCAGAGTTAATGACCAAAGAGCAAGGCAAGCCGCTCAAAGAATCGCTTGGCGAAATTAACTACGGTGCAGGTTTTATCAAATGGTTTGCAGAAGAAGCCAAACGTAGTTACGGCGATGTAATTCCACCAACAGACAACTCGCATCGTTTAACTAGCTTTAAGCAGCCTGTAGGTGTTGTAGCTGGTATTACGCCGTGGAACTTCCCTGTTGCTATGGTTACTCGTAAAGTAGCTCCAGCTTACGCTGCGGGCTGTAGCTTTATACTTAAACCTTCTGAACATACGCCACTATGTGCTATCGCACTTGCTTATTTGGCCGATCAAGCTGGTTTTGTTAAAGGTGCATTTAATGTACTGGTTTCACAAGATGCCAAAACAGTAGGTAAAATGCTGACTGACTCAGAAATCGTGCGTAAGTTTACATTTACCGGCTCTACCGGTGTAGGTAAGCAGTTACTATCGCAATGTGCAGGCACAATTAAACGTACCTCGATGGAGCTTGGCGGCAATGCGCCTTTTATCATTTTTGATAATGCAGATTTAGATGAAGCTGTTGAAGGGCTAATGGCGGCTAAATTTAGAAATAGTGGGCAGGCATGTGTTGCTGCAAACCGTATCTTTATACAGCGTAATATTCTCGACAAAGTACTGTCAAAAATCACGCCTAAGGTTGCAGCGTTAAAAGTGGCAAATGGTTTTGAAGACGATGTTGATATTGGTCCGCTTATTTACCCAAAAGCCAAAGAGAAAGTACAACAGTTAGTACAAGACGCACTCGATAAAGGTGCTACGTTGATTGGCGATAATAGTGACTTAGGTGGCAGCTTTCAAAACCCATTAATAGTAAACAACGTAACGACAGAGATGGATATTTACCACGAAGAAGTATTTGGTCCAGTATTAACGGTTATTCCTTTTGATGAAGAAAGTGAAGTGCTTGCACTTGCTAACGATGTACCATTTGGTCTAGCAGCCTACTTTTACAGCCAAAATATTAAGCAAATTTACCGAATTAGTGAAGGGCTTGAATTTGGTATGGTAGGTGTAAACGAAGGTGTTATATCAAACCCAGTAGCACCTTTTGGTGGCGTTAAACAATCTGGTTTGGGCCGCGAAGGCGGGCATCAAGGACTTGATGAGTACCTAGAAGAAAAATACGTGTGTATTAAAATATAACGGCAGTTAAGTATATGAGCGCGAATTTACTTCGCGCTTTTTTATGACATTAATATGGCAGATATATGAACTTTACCTTTTACTGTTGCTACCCAAAGCGCTAAATGCTACCTTTGGGAACATATTTTTTGTTAATAAAACAACATAAAAAAACAAATAAAAAGTAAAAGGATTTCTATAAGTAGAAATAACCCCGTGTGTAAATGCCACCTTATTTAAGGTGGCATTTTTTATAATAAATTACATGCAAGAGTTCACCTCGTGCAAATAAAACATCTCAAACACAAAAGCGCGGCATAAAGCCCCGCCTACAAATTTAACACCGCCTTGTAGGCGGGAGTTTACCTCGCGCAAATAAAACAGCTCAAACATAAAAGCGCGGCATAAAGCCCCGCCTACAAATATAACTCCGCCTCGTAGGCGGGAGTTTACCTCGCGCAGGTTTTATCGTTGAGTCCACCTCGCGCAGATAAAACATAATCTCAAACATAAAAGCGCGGCATAAAGCCCCGCCTACAGCTATAACACCGCCTTGTAGGCGGGAGTCCACCTCGCGCAGCTCTTATCGTGGAGTTTATCTCGCGCAGTTATTATAGTTGAGTTTACCTCGCGAAAATTTAATCTACTCGTGAAAACTGTTATTTAGCTGCTATGTTTATTTATAAACTAAGGCTTATATACAATGAAAAAATCACATTTCCTAAGAAAAGGGCGCGTTTCTATCGCTAACCACTATTACTGCATTACTTTAGTCGCTAATTCAAGGCGAAGCCTTTTTAATGACTTAAGTTTAAATCGTTTGTTAATTAACGAAATGAGAAGGTTAGAAGAAGAGGAGGCGTGTAAAAGTATCGTATTTATTTTTATGCCAGATCATATTCATTGGCTTTTTCAATTAAAAACACATTCAACACTAAGTAGCGTAATAAGGGCTTTTAAAGGAAGGTGTTCAAAATTAGCAAGGGCGCATTCCCAAATTAATAAACTTTGGCAACCTGATTATTACGATCATATGATACGAGATGAAAGTGACCTTGTTAATTGTGCCCGTTATATAGTTGCTAATCCTCTAAGAGCTGGATTAGTTAAAAACGTTGGCTCATACCCTCATTGGGATTGTATTTATATTAAATAATAAGCGCGGTGCATAGGCGGGAGTTCACCTCGTGCAAATAAAACATCTCAAACATAAAAGCGCGGCATAAAGCCCCGCCTACAAATATAACACCGCCCCTGTAGGCGGGAGTTTACCTCGCGCAGCTCTTATCGCATTTCCTCGCGCAAATAAAACATAAGCTCAAACATAAGCTCAAACATAAGCTCAAACATAAGCTCAAACATAAAAGCGCGGCATAAAGCCCCGCCTACAACTATAACACCGCCTTGTAGGCGGGAGTTTGCCTCGCGCAGCTCTTATCATGGAGGTGATTTCTAATTTTATTATATAGATTTAATCTTGTGGGTACCCATGATTGGGCTTTTAATTGTGTTGTGTTTTTAATTTATTAGTTACACAAGCTAACAGCAGGTATAAAATCCCTCTCTTATATTGAGTATTTATGTTTATAAAGGATTTATCTTGTGGGCACTCAAGTTTAGAGTGTTTTTGGCGGGTGTATATAGTAAATGTATTTAGTGCTTTAACTTAAAAAGTACACTAGCAATGTAATGTATTAAACTTAAATAGTCTTAGGTATTTTAATTGTTTAGATAGGTGAGCTGGGTAATTAAAATGAGTGCTTAAATAGAGAGTAAGAATATTAAATAATTGTTTAATATTGATTAAATAGTGTATTAAAAATTTCGAACATATTTAAGGGGTTTTAATTTTTTTAGAAGGTAATAAAATCAAGAAGAGAAAAAGTGGGGCGATTGACGGGGCTTGAACCCGCGACAACCGGAATCACAATCCGGGGCTCTACCAACTGAGCTACAACCGCCACTACACACACCTTGTTTGGTGTGGCGCGCATAATACATAAAATAATAAATTTTGTGAAGCCCAAAAGTGAAAAAAATTTAAATTAATTAAATAAACATCAAGCAGCTAAATTTTATCAGTTTATTTAATTGCATAAATACACCTAAAAAACTAAATTTATCTTCTGTTTGTAGTATTAATTCATTATTCGATGAGAATAAATTGTAAATTAATGTATAATAATGATCGGAAAACGCTTAATAAAAAACATTTGGAGTAAATATGGATTCAGTACTTAATTGGCTTAATGATAACTCAGGCCTAATTTTACACTACGGTATTCAAGCTGTTGTTGCGCTTGTTATCTTTTTAATTGGTAGTCGTGTTGCTAAGTTTTGTTCTAACTTAACCGAAAAAGGTTTTGCTAAAAAGAAAGTAGATAAAGCAGTAGGATCTTTTGTCGCAAGCATTGTATTTACTCTTGTATTTGCAGTCACTATTTTAATGGCACTTTCACAAATTGGTATTGAAACAACGTCATTTATTGCTATTTTAGGTGCTGCAGGCTTAGCTGTTGGTTTAGCGTTGCAGGGATCGTTATCTAACTTTGCATCTGGCGTACTTATTATTTTACTTCGTCCATTTAAATCTGGCGATTTTGTTGAAGCTGGTAATAAAATGGGTACTGTTAAGAAAATCGAAATATTTTCAACTGAACTACGCACTCCAGACAACAAAGTAATTATTGTGCCAAACTCTCAAATAATGTCGGGTGCTATTACTAATTTTTCTCGAGAATCTACTCGTCGTATCGATTTAGTTATTGGTGTTGGCTACGATGCTGATTTACGTCAAGCAAAAGAAGTATTAAAATCGGTGTTAGATGCAGAAACTCGTTTACTTAAAGATCCCGCGTATACAGTGGCTGTAAATGAGTTAGGCGATTCAAGTGTTAACTTTATTGTTCGCCCTTGGGTTAACTCTGCTGATTACTGGCCTACATACTGGTCATTAATGGAAAATATTAAAATTGCATTAGATGATGCAAATATTACAATCCCATTTCCACAAATGGACGTTCATTTACACAAGCAAGACTAATTATTAGCATTTAGATAGGTTATTTTTAATGAAATTAAAGCTTTTATCAATTTTAGTTGCGGCTTCTGCTGCAACTAACGCATTCGCTGAAGAAAATGCAGAGCAAAAAACGTGGGAAGTTACCAGTGAGCTAGGTGCAATTGTAACTAGTGGTAATACCGAAACAACTACTTTAAAAGGTGGTCTTAAGGTATTACACAACTTAGATAGCTGGAATAACGAGTATAAAATTGATGGTATTTACAAAGAAGATGAAGTTGAAGATGCTGATGGCGACAAAAACAAGCAGCGCACCAATGAAAAGTACTCAGCTTCTGCGCAAGGCAACTACAAGCTAAATGAAAAGCATTCTCATTTATTTATTTATGGTTCACACGTATCAGATTATTTTGGTGCATATAGAACTGAATCTGTAATATCAGCTGGTTATGGTTTGCGTTTACTAAGCGAAAAAACTATGTGGTTAAATGCTGAAGTTGGTCCTGGTTACAAGTTTTTTGAATACTCAGACGAGAGTACTCAAGAAGACGACAATGGTAATTTACTTGCTGGCGAAAGAGAAAGTGAAGTAATTGCTTTAGGTAAACTTGACTACAATTGGCAAATTTCAGAAAGTGCACGTTTTACCCAATTAGTTGCTGTTGAATATGGTGAATCAAACACTAAAACGCGCTCAGAAACTGCATTACTTGCTAAAATAAATGGCTCGTTACAAATGAAAGTTGCTTTTAATATTATTAACAACTCAGATGTTGCAGATGATGAAGAAAGCACAGATACAGAAACGTCATTAACGCTAGTTTATAGTTTTTAACTACACTAACGAATTTAAATGACATTAAAATGAAAAAAGGGGCGAAAGTCCCTTTTTTATTTGTGCAAAACTAATGTATTATGACGACCGATTTTGGTTGTAGATCTAGGGATATACCTACTTGTGAAAGTTTTAACATATTTTTTTAGTGCTTTTGTATTGCTTTGTAGTTTAAGCACTTTGGCTTTTACGCCAACCGCCTCTCAAATTGAGCAATTTAAAAAACTGCCAAAAGCTCAACAAGAAGCCCTAGCAAAGCAGTACGGTGTAGATGTATCTACAATTACTGGTACCAACCAACCTAATACTCAAGATGGTGCCCAGCAGCAACCAACTATTGGTGAACGCTCTGAAAAAGAAGAAAAAAAGCTAACCGACGAAGAGCGATTTAAACCTAAAACAGATGAACTAAAACCATATGGTTACGAGCTGTTTGCAGGTGAACCAACCTCATTTATGCCCAGTGAAAATGCCGCAGTGCCCGACACATATATAGTAGGATCGGGGGACCAATTAAAAATTAATCTCTACGGAAAAGAAAGCGATAGTTTTGAGGTGATTGTTGACCGCGAAGGGCGCTTAAATATTCCAGACTTGAGCCCAGTAGAAGTTGCAGGGCTAACCTTTGCCGAAATTAAAGAATTAATAAAAGTAAAAGTAGAACAAGAAGTGATAGGTGTAAAAGCCTTTGTGTCGCTTGGTCAGCTTCGTAGTATGCGTATTTTAGTACTAGGTGAAGCTTATAAACCAGGTAGCTATAGTGTTTCTTCGTTAACAACGGTATCGCATGCATTATTTGTAAGTGGTGGTGTGTCGGATATTGCATCGTTACGTAATATTCAAGTTAAACGCGCCGGCAATGTGGTTGCTAACTTTGATTTGTATGACTTACTAATTAAAGGCGATAGCAGTAACGACATAGTTTTAAAACCGGGCGATGTGGTGTTTGTGCCATCTGTTGGTGCACAAGTAACTGTTGAGGGCGCTGTAAAGCGCCCTGCTATATTCGAACTTAAAAAAGGTGAGTCGGCTAAACAATTATTAATGATGGCAGGTGGCCTTAAACCTAATGCATATGCAAAAAATGTAGTTGTAGAGCGTTTTAATTTCGATCGTAAAGAAGTGCTGTCGGTAGATTTCTCAAAATCACAAATTAACTATATCCCGCAAGATGGCGATCGTATTCGTTTTAATTCAGTTAGCTCTCAATATCAAAATACGATTAGTTTAATTGGTGCGGTAGCCCGCCCTGGTAACTATCAGTGGCATCAAGGAAAGCGTATTTCAGACGTACTTAAATCAGTACGTGGCGATTTACTACCTCAAGCAGATTTAAGCTACGGGCTCGTTATTCGCGAAATTAATATAAATGGCGATATAGAAGCGCATCAATTTGATGTGGCTCAAGCTATTATTAAAAATCCTGAAAATAATTTACAGCTTAAAGCAAATGACAAAATCGTTGTATTTAGCCGATTTGAAGAAAAAGAAGCAGAGCAATCGGCTTTAGCTAATATGGCACTGAGCCAAGAGCAGCAAGAGCAACAGCAAAAAGCAGAGCAATGGCACAAATTTGAGCAAAAAGAATTCGAAAAATATATCGGGATAAATCAAGAAGACGAAGAGCTTGTTCTTGAAGACAATAAAATACTAACCATTGCTGAAATTTCTAAACGCAAAGCTAAAGAAGAAGAAGACCAAGAGCTTGAGCTTGAAGACTATGCATTATTTAGTCGCCACAACTTATTGGCACCAATAATAGCTAAGTTTAAGCAGCAAGCGTCAGTACAGCAAGCTATGCAACTAGTAGAAATTAATGGCAATGTAACCTTTCCAGGTGTTTATCCATTAATGATTGGTGGCGAAGTACGAGATTTAATAACAGCGGCAGGTGGATTACTTGAGTCTGCTTATGTTAAGCAAGCTGAAATAACGCGCATTGTAGCAAGTGATGCCTCTAAAATAGAGCACTTAAGGCTCGACCTTGAAAGTGCAATGCAAGGCGACCTGCAAAGTAATATTACATTGCAAAGTAAAGATAGCATTAACGTATTTGCTATTCCAAACTGGCAAGAAAACGTAAAAGTAGAATTAAAAGGCGAGCTAAAATTCCCGGGTATTTACACAATACGCCGTGGCGAAACGCTTACTGAGTTGCTAGAGCGAGCAGGTGGTTTTTCAACCTTTGCAGAGCAAAAAGCGGCCGTATTTACTCGCACGTCAATAAAAGAACAAGAGCAAAAACAACTAGCGCGATTATCTACTGAATTACGCCGTGATATAGCTTCAAAAAGTTTTCAAAGTTCAGTAAGTAGTAATACACTCTCGTATGAAGAAATGAACAAATTACTTAATGACTTAGCCAGCGTAGAGGCAGTAGGGCGCTTAGTAATTGATTTGCCTTTAATTGTAAACAACCAACAAAACTTAGTACTGCAAGATGGCGATACACTTTACGTGCCAAGTAAACGCGATTCGGTGAGCGTAATAGGTGAGGTTAACTACTCTACCTCACATTTGTATAGGCAAGGTGTAAGCGTTGACGAATACATTAACTTAAGTGGTGGCTTAAAAGAGCGCGCTGACGAAGATCGTATTTACATTATAAAAGCAAATGGCTCGGTAAAAATACCAAATACCGGTGGCTGGTTTGCAGCTAATAGTTCTGAGCAGTTAGAACCAGGCGATACAATAGTTATACCAATGGACGCTGGCCATATGGACAAGTTAACGCTTTGGAGCACAGCTACACAGATACTCTATCAACTAGGTGTGGCAGTAGCAGCAATAAGCGGTATTTAATAACTATGCGCGTTTTTTCCCGGGCATTTATTTGTAGGCGGGGCTTTACGCCGCGCTTGTTCGTAGGCGGGATTTTACATCGCGCACGTACTTAAGGTAGGCGGGGCTCTACATCGCGCTTGTTCGTAGGCGGGATTTTACATCGCGCACATATTTAAGGTAGGCGGGGCTTTACGCCGCGCTTATTCGTAGGCGGGATTTTACATCGCGTGCATATTTAAGGTAGGCGGGGCTTTACGCCGCGCTTATTCGCAGGCGGGATTTCACATCGCGCACATATTTAAGGTAGGCGGGGCTTTACGCTGCGCTTGTTCGTAGGCGGGATTTTACATCGCGCACATATTTAAGGTAGGCGGGGCTTTACGCCGCGCTTATTCGTATGCGGGATTTCATATCGCGCTTGTTCGTAGGCGGGATTTTACATCGCGCTTGCATTAAAAAATTAAGTAAGCACGGCTTTACACCGCGCAGAATGAACTGAGATTTACATGGAAAATAATTTAAACAACCCAAAACAAACAAGTGAACGAACAGTCGCTGACGAAGAAATTGATTTACGAGAATTATTTACTGCTATTTGGCAAGGTAGATGGATTGTTATCGCGGTCACTACTTTATTTGCTGTCGCCTCAGTTTTTTACGCCATTAATGAGCCTAATATTTATAAATCGGAGGCTTTACTAGCCCCAGCTGAAGAGCAGCAAAATGGTGGCTTGGGTGCATTAGCAGGCCAGTTTGGTGGGCTTGCTGGTTTTGCTGGCGTCGATTTGGGGGGGGGGGCAACCAACAAAACACAGTTAGCGTTAGAGGTATTAAAGTCACGTCAATTTACCAATGATTTTATACAAAAATACAATATATTACCTGATTTAATGGCTGTTGAGTCGTGGGATTTAACAACAAATACAGTAAAGTATGATCCTGAAATATATAATGAAAAAACAAATGCTTGGGTACGTAAAATTGAACCACCTAAAAAGTCTAAACCTTCAATGCAAGAAGCCTTTAAAGAGTTTAATAAACTAATCTTAGTAGATACTGACACTGATAAAGAGAGCGGAATGATAAGGTTGTCAGTTGAACATGAATCCCCTGCTATTGCGCAGCAATGGGTTACTTGGTTAGTAGAAGACATAAATCAAGTAATGAAAACCCGTGATGTAGCAGAGGCCAATAAAAGTACCGAATTTTTAACCAAGCAATTAGAGCAAACTAACATAGCCGATATTCGTACTGTGCTATACAAATTGGTAGAAGAACAAACAAAAACTATTATGTTTGCTAATGTACGCGACGAATACGCATTTAAAATAATAGATCCAGCAATTGTTCCTGAACAAAAATTCAAGCCAAAACGAACTCTAATTTGTATATTGGGTGTTTTATTAGGTGTGGTATTGTCAGTTATGATTATATTGATAAAACATTTTATTCGAAAAGATAATTATTAAATAAAGCATTGTTGGTAGTTATATAAATAATGCTCGCTAAAATAACTTCATTCAGAAATGAATTTATTAATAAAGATTAGTTGGAAATTCCATTGTTAATAGAAAATTTTAAATCGAAAAAAGAAGCATTGAAGCAAGGTATAATCTATGTGTTTTGCCCTGACGAATGTGTTACTAATATTACAGAAATAATTGATGGGCATTCATTTAATTTAGTAATCAATGATTACTCAATAACGGATTTTACAAAAAAAGTAATATGCCATTATAAAAGTGCGCACCTAACAAAAAAGCAACGAAATTTTTTAGTGAGTGCCACTGAAAGTGGTGCATGGGTAGAGCCATTAGTAAGTTATTTAGACGACAGGTTGAAATATACCGAAATACGATTATTGCATAGTAGTTACTTTTTACATCAAAAAGCATTTTCTATTTTGTCAAATAAACGCACTCAAGCAGTCAAGAGAGTTACGGATGTAGCTAGCGCTATTTTTCTTTTAGTTGCAACCTTACCGCTATCACTAATAGCTGCTTTATTTATAAAATTAGAAAGTCGTGGACCTATTTTATATAAGCAAAAGCGAACCGGGCAATATAATAAAGAATTTAAAGTGTATAAGTTTAGATCTATGTGTAGTGATGCAGAAAAAGACGGTGCGCAATGGGCTTCAAAAAACGATGCACGAGTAACAAAAGTCGGTAAATTTATGCGTAAAACACGCATAGATGAAATACCGCAATTAATTAACGTGTTACAGGGAACTATGTCTATCGTTGGACCAAGACCTGAGCGCGAAGTATTTATAAAAGATTTAGAAAAGGAAATACCGTATTACCGTTTTAGGCATGCGGTTAAACCGGGTGTAACTGGTTTAGCACAAGTGAGCTACCCTTATGGTGCATCGGTTGAAGACGCAATTTGGAAGCATAAGTATGACGTTTATTATATAAAGCATCATTCAACTATGTTAGATATTAGAATATTATTATTAACAGTTAAAACGGTAATATTTGGAATGGGTCGTTAAATTTTAAAGTATTGAAAGCAGGTTGTATGAAAATTTTAGTTACTGGTGGTGCAGGGTTCATTGGCTCTGCTGTTATTCGCCATATTATAAATAACACCCAAGATGAAGTTATTAACCTTGATAAACTTACATATGCAGGTAATTTAGAATCACTTAACTTAGTCAGTAATAACAAGCGTTATACTTTTGAGCAAGTTGATATATGTAACCGTGTTGATCTTGATCGAGTGCTTGCAACGCATAAGCCAGATGCTGTAATGCATTTGGCAGCAGAAAGCCATGTTGACCGTTCTATAACAGGGCCTGCGGAATTTATTCAAACAAATATTGTAGGCACCTATAATTTATTAGAAGCCGCTCGTGAATATTGGAATACCTTAGCCGATACCGCTAAAAAAGTATTTCGGTTTCACCATATATCTACCGATGAAGTGTATGGTGATTTACCACACCCAGATGAGCAAAAAAATAATGCGCAGGATAAATTGCCTTTATTTACAGAGCAAACAGCGTATGCACCCAGTAGCCCATATTCTGCCAGTAAAGCATCGAGCGACCATTTAGTACGTGCTTGGTTACGAACTTATGGCTTTCCGACTATTATTACCAATTGCTCTAATAATTATGGTCCGTACCATTTTCCTGAAAAATTAATTCCATTGGTAATACTTAATGCCCTTGAAGGTAAAGACCTACCAATTTATGGTAAAGGTGATCAAATTCGTGACTGGCTTTATGTAGAAGATCATGCTCGTGCGTTATACAAAGTAGTTAGTGAAGGTGTTGTAGGCGAAACGTACAATATTGGCGGCCATAATGAAAAAGAAAATATTGAGGTAGTACAAACTATTTGCAGTATTTTAGATACATTAGTCCCTAAAAAAATAAAATATGCTGAGCAAATTACCTATGTAGCAGATCGTCCAGGGCATGACCGCCGTTATGCAATTGATGCATCAAAAATGAGTGATGATCTTAACTGGAAACCACTTGAAACCTTTGAAACAGGGCTTCAAAAAACAATTCAATGGTATTTAGATAACCAAAAATGGTGTAAAAACGTGCAAGATGGATCATACCAGCGCGAACGCCTAGGTGAAATAAATACGCAAGCTGAAGGAGAGTAATATGAAAGGAATTATCCTTGCAGGCGGCTCCGGTACTCGTCTTTACCCTATTACAATGGGTGTATCAAAGCAGTTATTACCGATTTATGATAAGCCAATGGTTTATTATCCGCTTTCAGTGTTAATGCTAGCGGGTATTCGCGAAGTACTTATTATAACGACCCCTGAAGATAGTGATTCATTTAAACGCTTGTTAGGGGATGGTTCTCGATTTGGTATTGAACTCAATTATACATCACAGCCAAGGCCTGACGGCCTAGCGCAGGCTTTTATTTTGGGTGAAGAGTTTATTGGTAATGATGATGTATGTTTAGTACTTGGTGATAATATTTTTTATGGTCAAGGATTTACGCCTAAACTAAAGCATGCAGTAGAAAATGCTAAAAATGGCCAAGGCGCTACGGTATTTGGTTATCAAGTAAAAGATCCTGAGAGATTTGGTGTTGTAGAGTTTGATGAAAATCAAAAAGCAATTTCAATCGAAGAAAAACCAGTAAAGCCAAAATCACATTTTGCTGTAACAGGCTTATACTTTTATGACAACTCTGTTGTTGAACTTGCTAAACAAGTTGAGCCATCATGTCGAGGTGAGTTAGAGATAACATGCCTTAACGAAATGTACTTAAAACAGCGCAAGCTTAATGTAGAAATGCTGGGGCGAGGTTTTGCATGGCTTGATACCGGTACTCATGAAAGTTTGCTTGAAGCAGCTCAATTTGTTGAAACAATTGAAAAACGCCAAGGTTACAAAATAGCGTGCCTAGAAGAAATTGCATTTAACAATGGCTGGCTAACAAGACAACAAATTATAACTTTAGCTCAGCCTTTTATAAAAAATAGTTATGGGCAATATTTGTTAGAAATAATTAAGGATTAAAATGAGCCTGATTAAGTTAATTAACTTGCCGTCTTTAGGGGACGAGCGAGGTGCGTTAGTTGCACTTGAAGGTAATAAACTAGTTCCTTTTGATATTAAGCGTGTTTACTATATTTTTGGAACTGAAAAAGGTGTATCTCGTGGATTTCACGCACATAAACAGTTAAAACAAGTAGCTGTATGTATTACAGGAAAGTGCCGTATGACACTCGATAATGGTACTGAAAAAGCAGAAGTATGGCTGGACTCTGCGACGAAAGCTGTTTTGATCGAAGATATGGTGTGGCATGAAATGCATGACTTTAGTGACGATTGTGTTTTACTTGTATTGGCAAGTGAACTGTATGATGAAGCTGATTACATTCGACATTATCAAGAGTTTATAGTGCAGGCTAATAAATAATGTTCATACACCCATTAAGCGATGTTCAAAGTGAACAAATTGGTGATGGCACTCGAGTGTGGCAATTTTCTGTTATTTTAGCTAATGCTATAATTGGAAAAAATTGTAATATTTGTGCTCATACTTTAATCGAAAATGATGTTGTTATTGGATCAAATGTAACTGTTAAATCAGGTGTTTATATTTGGGATGGAATAACAATTGAAGACAATGTGTTT
Organism: Pseudoalteromonas sp. SWXJ133; assembly: GCF_015864365.1. Taxonomy (NCBI): domain Bacteria; kingdom Pseudomonadati; phylum Pseudomonadota; class Gammaproteobacteria; order Alteromonadales; family Pseudoalteromonadaceae; genus Pseudoalteromonas; species Pseudoalteromonas sp. SWXJ133. The sequence goes on along the minus strand of NZ_JADYXJ010000003.1, from coordinate 194,028 downwards.
ATTGGCCCCTGTGCCGCATTTACAAATGATAAAACACCTCGTTCACAGCAATATCCTGAAAGTTTTTCAAATACATTAATAAAAACGGGTGCATCAATAGGTGCTAACGCCACTATTTTGCCAGGAATTATACTCGGTGAAAATTGTATGGTGGGTGCTGGGGCGGTAGTTACAAAAAATGTTCCAGATAACGCTGTCGTAGTTGGTAATCCAGCAAAAATTATAAAATATATATAGAGAATTAGCATGATCCCATTTTTAGATCTAAAAAAAATTAATGCACAATATCAACAACAATTAAAAGATGCTTGCTCAAGAGTGATTGATTCTGGCTGGTATATTATGGGTAAAGAGCTGGAAAATTTTGAGGTTGAATTTGCAAATTATTGCGGGACAAAATATGCAATAGGTGTTGCAAATGGATTAGACGCACTTACTCTTACATTAAGAGCCTGGAAGGAACTTGGTAAATTGAAAGAGGGCGATGAAGTTATCGTACCTGCTAATACCTACATAGCCAGTATTTTAGCTATTACTGAAAATAATTTAACTCCAGTATTAGTTGAGCCAGATGAAAATACTTATAATTTATGTCCTGTAAAAACAAGAGCCGCTATAACATCTAAAACTAAAGCTATTTTACCAGTCCATTTGTATGGCTTAATTTCACCAATGCCTGAACTAATGGCAATTGCAGATGAATATAAGTTATTAGTATTAGAAGATTGCGCACAATCACATGGTGCAAAAATTGGCGATAAAAAATGTGGTTCTTGGGGACATGCTGCTGGATTTAGTTTTTATCCAGGTAAAAACTTAGGTGCGTTAGGCGATGCGGGAGCAATCACAACAAGTGATGATGAGCTTGCTTCTACATTGAGAGCATTACGTAATTATGGTTCGCATGAGAAGTATAAAAATAAGTATCAAGGAGTAAATAGTCGCTTAGATGAAATTCAAGCGGCAATGTTGAGAGTGAAGTTGAGTCACTTAGACGTGCAAATAGTTGCGAGAGATGTTGTTGCTCGTAAATATATGACGCAAATTAATAACGCGCTAATTACACTTCCGACAATTAATGATTTTAAAGCTCATGTATGGCATTTGTTTGTTATTCGAGTTGAAAATCGAAAAGAGTTTGTCGATTATTTAACTGCTAACGGAATACAAACATTGGTTCATTATCCTATACCTCCTCATAAGCAAAGTGCTTACTCTGAGTGGCAAAATATCAGTTTACCTCTTAGTGAAAAAATTCATACAGAAGTTGTTAGTTTGCCTATAAGCGGAGTGCAAACTCAAGAAGATACTATAAAAATAATTAAAGTAATCAATAGTTTTAAGGCTAGTTAATTGCTTAAACAAAGTTATTTTTATTTAATTTTACAGCTCTTCAATGTATTTGTTGGTTTGTTCGTTGCTTTATTTATAGCACGAAATGTCGACATGGAGACATTCGCTGTATTCTCGATATATAGCATAGTGTTAGCTTTGTTTACTACGTTTACTTTTTTAGGCTATGAGAATGTATTAATAAGGAATGTTTTACATTGGAAAAAACATGGGCAAATTAACAAAATAAAAAACTTAGTAAGTAATGCAATTGTATCGAGGATAGTCACTAGCTTACTCTTGCAAATACCTATATTTATTTACCTATTTTACCTATCTGCGACAAAGTTCAATAATGAATACTTTATGCTTCTTTGTTCCTTTAATTTAGCTGGTATTTTTAGCGCACTTTCAAATGCCAATGGACTAATATTAAAAGCGTTTAATAGGTTTGTATTGTCCTTTTCAATTATTACTATTTCATCTTTGCTAGGGCGACTAATTGCTATTGTTGTATTTTTACACTTTGGGTTTGATGGGTTCATACTTACTTTGATTATTGTTCCCTTTTTAACATTTATTATCTCAGTATATTTCATTAAAGAGTTTTTCTCGTTTAAACATATAAGTTATAAGTATTTTTGGAAATTTAAACGATATAAATATTTTATTTTCTCTGGATACTTGAACTATTTTAAGGTTTCGATAGATCAATTACTAGTATCTATTTTTTTATCAGCGGAAATACTCGCAGTATATAATTTAGCTAAAAAAGTTGAAGATATTGGTAGAACTGTTATTTCAAGTTTTTTTGAGGCCTCTCTACAAAAACTTATTTTTTATAAAAGTGATAGAACTAAATCAGTTCAGTATAAAAATAAAATATATTTGATAAAATATATTTTTTTAGCTTTTATTATATTTTTTGTTTTGATTTTTGATTACTTTGTTGGGGATATAATTAAAGTTTTAGGATTGGAACACTATAAATATTTAGATTCGTACTTAATAATAGCTTCTTGGACTCCAGTACTGTATTTGAATTATAAAATAGAATCCCACATCATATCTTTATTTGAAGAACAGAAAAAAATATTTGCTATGGATATCTTAATAAGCTTGTTTTCAGTTATCGTTGCACTTTTATGTTTGTTTTATTTTCCGTTAGAGTTTATTTACTTAAATAGAATCATTATAGCTACAGCTTTAATTGTATATTTTGCTTTTTATTATAAGAAGAGGTTCAATGGTAGATTTTAGGTTATCCCTCTTTTGCTTGATAGCTAAGGCGTTTTCAAGTGAATTTAGCTGTAGAGACTGTAGTGGTAATTAATATAAAATACTTTGTGGATAGAGTTTTTTACAGGCTTTAATAATTGCTTTAATAAAAGTTGAGGAATATATAGGTTCATATATGCAAAATAATATTAAGTTTTCTTTAGTGATGCCGTTGTTTAATTCGGAAAAATGGATGGATAAATCTATTAAATCAGTTCTTTCTCAAAGTTACCAAAGCTGGGAATTGATTTGTGTTGACGATGGTAGTCATGACGATACAGTAAAGAAAGTTGAATTGTTTAAAGAACACAGTTTAAAAATAAAACTCTTGAAACAGAAGAATTCAGGTCCCGCTGTTGCAAGAGAAACAGCAATTACTGTTGCTACTGGTGATTATATTGTTTTTTTAGACTCAGATGACTACATAGAGTCAGAATATTTAGAAAAAATCATTGAGCTTACTAGTGATTATCCTGATGTAATTATTCCAGAGCTTATGAGTCAAACTAAAGACAGCGAGTTCTATTCATTTAATAAAGTAAATAAGTTAGTTAAAGGGATGTCATTTACAGGTAAACAAGCCTTTCGTTTAACATTTCCTTGGAGTATACATGGATTTGCCTGTTACAAAACTGAGTTAATGAAGCAATTTGCTATTGGTGATAATGCTAATTATACAAACTATAATGCTGATGAATATATTACAAGAGTGGTGTTTTTAAATTCGCAAAAAATAGTAATATCAGATGGGAAGTATTTTCATACTGCAAACTTAGACTCGTTAACTAAAATACCCTCGGTCAGAATGTTAGGGTTTTTATTAACTGAAAAAAAATTGATAAAATTAACCGAGCTTAATGATCCTCAATTCTTAACTATTGTTAAATCAGATTCGTTGAGAAAAATTTTTAATTCTTATCTAAATTTTTGCTTAAATGCGAAATATTTTACAGCTCAAGAAATAGCGCAAGTTAAATCTGATCATAAAGCACTATACAAAGAGATAGTGAAAAAAAATTATAAATATTTAAGTAGCCCTAAAGAAAGCATATTGAAAAAATTAATATACAAAATATTTAGTTATAACTTTGATTTTATAAAACTCATTATTTTTGCTAGAAGGTTAGGCCTGTGAAAATTCTATTAGTTGGTGAGTTTAGTGCGCTGCATAAGAATATTAAAGAAGGGTTAGTTAGCTTAGGTCATGATGTGACTATTGTATCAACCGGAGATGGATGGAAAAAAATTGAGTCTGATATAAATTTAGGTTCAAATAAAAGAGGTCTTTTAGCAATAGCAGATAAAATATGGAAACTTTTAATTTTACCTAAAAAATTAAAAGGTTATGACGTTGTGCAACTGGTTTCTCCTGTAGTTTTTCCAATCAAATTTGGTATTAATAAAGCTCTAATAAAGCTAATAATGAAAAATAATACAAAAACCTTTTTAGTTACAGCAGGCTGTAACGATTTTGCAACAGCTGACTTCTTTGAAAATAGTTATAAATATCCTCAGTTTTATAAAGAGATAAAGAATAGTTTAAACGGCTTTATTTGGTGTCAATCAAAAGCTGGACGTAATTATAACCAATGGCTTCTTAAAAACGTAAATGGGGTCATCCCAATAATGTATGAGTATGCTCAAGGGTTTAGAGATATAGGTTACGAAAAGCTATTACCTACAATCCCAATTGCCATGAATGTCGATGAAATAGAATATCGAGATAACGTTGTTGTAGATAAGGTTATTTTTTTTCATGGTTTAAACCGGGAAGGTGTGAAAGGGACCCCGTTAATTGTTGAAGCATTAAATAATTTGAAGAAAAAATATCCAAAAGAAATTGAAGTCATTATAGAGGGGCAAATTCCTTTAAATGAATACCTTAAAATTCTTGCTAAATCGAATGTGGTTATTGACCAAGTTTACTCATGTTCTAATGGTGTAAATGCAATTTACAGTTTGGCTATGGGCAAGGTCGTTGTTGGCGGCGGCGAAGTGGAATCTTTACATGAATTTAATATTGAATCTTCTCCACTAATAACAATACAAGACAATGTATTAGATATAGAATCTCAATTGGAGAATATAATACAAAATAAAACAGAAATTATAAATATAGGTAAAAAGTCTAGAGATTACGTTGAAAGACTACATGACTATAAAAATGTAGCTAAGCAATATGTTGATATTTGGAGTGAAGGATGAGTAATAATATTAATATCCTTTTTGCGGGGGATTTCGCGCCTTGCTCAGGTTTTGAAGCGATTGTCTTAGAAAAAAAAGAAGCAGTTTTTGGAAATGCATTACCATTAATAAAATCATCTGATATTGCTTTTATTAATTTAGAGTGTCCATTAACAAGCGCTGTAAACACTATAAGTAAATCAGGGCCTCCATTAAAGTCTGATCCTAAATGCATTGAATCTCTCAAAGACTTTAGTCTAATAGGCCTCGCAAATAACCATATAATGGATTTTAATGAACTAGGCTTGAAAGATACACTTGAAGCATGCGCGTCAATAGATGTGAAAACAGTTGGTGCCGGCATTAATTTAAAAGAAGCACAAAAAATTCAAATTATAGAGTGTGATGGATTTAAAGTTGCTGTAATAGCACTTGCTGAGTATGAATTTAATCAAGCGGACAATAATAAAGCGGGCTCTGCCCCTATTGATCCAATTGATAACTACCATCAAATTGAACAAGCAAAGAAAGAAGCCGATATGGTTATCGTTACTCTACATGCTGGAAATGAATACTTGCCTTACCCTCGCCCAAACCTACGTAAAATATGTAAATATTACATAGATTTAGGTGTTGAGGCTGTTGTTTGTCATCATCCGCATGTTCCTGGAGCATATGAATATCATAATGGTAAACCTATATTTTATTCTATAGGGAATATTATATTTGATAACATTATGAATCAAAAAGATTGGGAATTTGGCTTTTTAGTAAATTTCAGTGTAGATAAAAATAAGCGTGAAATCGATAATTTAGAATTATTTCCATATAAACAAAGTGTTGAAAGTGGAGGTTTGAAGCTTTTAGAGCATGAAGAAAAAGAAATTTTTTTAGAGAAAATTGAATCGTACAAAAAAACTATGGAAAACGACAATGCATATAAAAAAGAATGGGCGAATTACGTAAAAGAGCATGCAGATGTAGCTATTGCAAGGCAGTATTCGCCAGTTTTATTTAAAGGCATTGGTTTGTTAGCTAGGAAGTTACCTCTGCATAAATTCTTTTTTAATAAAACTAATATGTTTGCCAAGATTAATGGTATTAGGTGCCAATCACATCATGAATTACTAAAAGATTCTTTGGAGTTAAAAGGGCAACTTAATGACAAATAATTATTGGGAAAACTTAACAGGCATTGATCAATATATAATTAAAAACGCCCCTCTTTCTCCATTTTTAGATATAAAGCACGCTTTAAAGTCTAAGGTATCAAATAAAATCGATCCGGCAGCAGTGCTTAGTGTTTTGATGAAAAATTATTCTATCGGCGATAGAACTTTAGTGTCAGGAATAAATAAGCTTCCTTGGATGAGTAAAGTTGAATATGGCTCGATTGTAAATGCGTCACTGCCAACTCATGGTGAAGTTAATTTGTCTGAAGATGATGTGTCAGATAAACTGATTGAATTAATGAAGTTGGAGGCATTAAATTTCCTAGCTAACAAAACATCGGTTGGTATTCTCCTCAGTGGGGGAATGGATAGTCGAATCATTGCAGCTGTTATAAAGAAATTACAAGATGAGGGGTTATATACTGGGACTGTCACTGCACTAACATGGGGGATTGATAATTGTCGTGATGTTGTATACGCAAAAAGAATTGCTGATACTTACAATTGGGACTTTAATCACTTTATAATTACTCCAGAAACGTTATTAGAAAACATTAAAATTGCAGGTGTTAGAGGTGCTGAATACTCTCCAGTTCACTTACATGCAATGCCTAGCATTGCAAACTTTGCTGGGCTCGATGGTGTTTTGGCGGGGAGTTACGGCGATAGTATTGGCCGTGGCGAATATTCAGGCCGTAAAGTTGGGCAGTTGCCGTCGTTATTAAGTAAGCACCTTAATGAACATTCTTTTTTACTAAAGTCGGTAGAAAATAAATATATCAACGTTTTGCATAAGGATATTTTAGACTCTCGTAATCGTTTTCCTGGCAGAAGTGAGACTGCATACAGAGAAATTGAAATGCAAATGCACTATATGAGAAGACAATTAAATTCTTGTATGTCAATAATTGATGAAAACATACCTTTATACCAAATGTTTACAGCGCCTGACGTTTTTGGTTTTATTTGGTCATTATCACCAAAGTGCCGTACTGATGGTATTTATGAATTAATGCTTAAAAAGTTATCAAGTAATATGCTCGATATTCCATGGGCTAGAGATGGAAAAATATATAACAAAGCAAATTCATCAGCATTGGATACCCTTAATAAGTCTTATCACCGTTATGGCGACTGGCTAAGAAACGACAATAGAGAGTTTGTAGTAGAGCAAATTACTAATGGCAATTTAGCCAGTTTAAATATATTTAATGAAAAAGCTCTCAAGTTTTGGTGTAAAAACTGGAGAGATGACAATAGGGCAAGAGCAGATAGGTTAGATGAAAAGATGGCTTGGCTTGCTTCTTTATCAATATTTGTTGGTAAGTACGATATTAAAGGCTTAGCTGTTAAAACTGACAACTCAATTTTGGATAGCGCCCGACTTCTTAAAGCACGAGTACATGAATCTTTATATTACACTGCAACTAAGTTGAAGAAGTAATGCAACGGACTAATTTAATTTTATGCTATAGAGTATTAGAAATAATATTAACTACCACGTTCAATAATTTATTAAATCGATTTTTAAATAAGGCCATATTCTAATATGGCCCCTTATTTAATTATCTTTTTTACATTATCTTGTTTTGCTTTATCTGCTTATACAAAACATGGGAAAGAATTAAAAATACCATTTTTAATGTTTAGTTATTTAATGTTGTTTTTATTTGCTGGCTTAAGGGAAGCTGGGGTTGGTGCAGACGACTTTGTTTATGCTAGTAAATTTTTAGAAATTCCAGATATTAGTTATTGGTTGTCTGGTAGTTATAGCTATTCATATAAGTCTGTTTTTATGGAGCCTCTTTATCTTATATATGGTGCTTTCATTCGACTTTTTACTGACGATTACGTTTTCTTATTTACCGGCGTAGCTTTCTTGTCAGTGAGCCTGGCCGTTCAAAATTACTACCGATATTCTCATTATATATTTCTAACTTTACTGCTATTTTTTGTTCATACCTACCTTTATCGTGACATTAATCAAATTCGCTCTGGAGTTGCTGCTGCTATTGGGTTGTTCTTAATCGCTCAAATACATAACCGGCAGAATATCAAAGTATGGTTTACATTATGCTTAGCTAGTTTGTTTCATATGGCATCATTTATTTTGATTTTTGCCTATATTTTTAGTTTTTTTAAAGTTACAAAAAAGAGAGTTATAGCTGCATATTTTTTATTTTTGTTTTTTGGCTTTGTTGGAGCCTCTCAAGTTATTTTTCAAAATTTACCCGGAGGTGGAGTTTTAGCAAAAAAATTGCAAAATTACACTGATAATAGTGATTACGTAAACGCAGTATCTTTGTTTGATATTACCAACATTAAAAACACAGTGGTTCTTTTTACTGTAATGTTATTTTGGAAGCGGCTTGAAAAGGTTGTTCCTTACTTTACAACGATCGTCATTTTTTACTTATTGGCTGTTGGTATTCGGATCGCATTTTGGGACTTAGGTGTATTAGCCGCAAGAACTTCGACTTTCTTTGCAATTGTGGAAGTTATACTTATTCCATATTTTATTTTTATATTCAGAAATAAGGTATTTGTTACCTTATTAATTATTTTATATGCATTTTTGATTTTATGTTTAAATTTATTTATAAAAGAGGGGCGTAACCCCTATGCATTATCAATTTTTTAAGGACAATGATGATTAAAGTTTTATATGTAGTGAGTACACTAAAAAGGTGTGGGCCAACTAATCAATTGTCTTATATTATTAAATATTTAGATAAAACTAAGTTCTCCACAATGGTATTAACTTTATCTCCAGAGCCGAATACAGATAGCATGAAAAGTTATTTTGAGGACGAATTAGGGGTTGAGGTTTGTACATTAGGTTTATCTAGGGTTAAAGGTCTGTTTTTTGCAAAATCTGCTTTGAAGAAGGTTGTTAAATTGCATGGGATTGATTTGATTCATTCTCAAGGTATAAGAGCCGATGCTTTGGCGAGTAAAGTGAAAATTAAAAAAGTAGCAACATTAAGGAATTATCCGTATTTTGATTACCCTATGACTTATGGAAAAGTACGTGGTTTGCTAATGGCCCAAATGCACTTAAGTTACCTTAAAAAAATAAACACTCCAGTTGTAGTATCTAAATCAGTTTCTAACATGCTACTCAATATGAAAAATTATCAGATTGATTATGTGCAAAATGGAGTTGATTTGGAGAGGTTTCCAAATTCAGATAAAGTTGGCTTGAGAGAAAAATTAAATATTGCTATTAATGCTCAGGTATTTATTTCTGTTGGGAATCTAAGTAGTAGAAAAGATCCATTAGCCGTAATTAAGGCTTTTCAGCGAGCCAATATAGATAATAGTATATTAATATTTTTAGGTGATGGTGATTTGGTTGATGATTGTAAAAATATAATAAAGGATCAACAAATTATTTTAGTTGGGAAAGTTAGTAATGTGACAGATTATCTTATGGCTAGTGATTACTTTGTATCTGCTTCATTAGCTGAAGGCCTACCGAATACAGTACTTGAAGCTATGGCCGCTAGATTACCCTGTATATTGTCAGACATTCCTCCGCATCTGGAAATTGTAGAGTTAGGGGCTATTCCACCTCTTATTTTTAAAACGCAAGATATAGATGATTTATCAGAAAAAATGAATACCATAATTAAGCATGATTATGAACTTATGAGTGTATCTTCACGACAAATCATTGAAGAGTATTTAAATGCTAAAAGCATGTCTCAATCTTACCAGACAAGATACATAGCTCTTTTTAATAATACAGAACTAGAATAATGGAGCTAAAGGAATGAAATTCTCTGTTTTAATGTCCATATATAAAAATGAAAAAGTTGATTTTTTTATTAGATGTATGGAAAGTATTTGGGATGAACAAACCACTAAACCCGCTGAAATTACACTAGTAATAGATGGGCCGCTTTATGATGAGTTATACCAATCAATAGACATGTGGCGCGAGAAGTTAGGTGATGTTTTTTGTGTTGTACCGCTTGAACATAACTTGGGTTTAGGAAATGCTTTAAACATAGGTTTGTCTCATTGTAAAAATGAGCTCATAGCCAGAATGGATACAGATGATATTGCGCTACCAAGTCGATTTGAAAAGCAGCTTGCTGTTTTTGAAAATAAAAACATAGACGTTTGTGGGTCTTGGGTCAGTGAATTTATAGACGTTGAGCAAAATATAATATCGTATCGTAAAGTTCCTGAAGAAAGAAATGAAATAGAATTATTTCTAAAGAGTAATAATCCATTTAATCACCCATCTGTCATGTATAAAAAAAGCTCGGTAATAAAAGCTGGAAATTATCAAAAAATGTTATGGTTTGAAGATTATTCCCTTTGGGCAAGAATGAAACATAAAAGTGCATTGTTTTATAATATTCAAGAACCATTGGTTAACATGCGAGCTGGTTATGAACAGTTAGAAAGACGCCGGGGATTACAATACGCATTGAGTGAAATTAAATTACAAAAATCACTACTGTCTCTAGGTATTATTAGTTATAGAGAATATTGTCGTAACGTTTGTGTGAGATTTTGTGTAAGGCTGGCTCCGAAAGCAGTTGTTAAGTTAGCTTATAAATTGATTCGCAATAGAAAGCTATAACTTATGTAATGCTGATATTATTTTTACGCGGATTCAAATCTTAAGTGCATAACGTTTAGGCGGCTTTAGCCGCCAAGTGATCCTGCATCAATTTTGCAGGCGTTTCAAATCCAAGTGTCTTCCTCGGACGATTATTAAGTTGCTCAGGTACTGGTATAACTTGCGCTGGTGTTACCGCCTTGAAATCTTTGCTCTTCGGCCAATACTGGCGTAGTAATCCATTCGTGTTTTCATTCAATCCGCGCTCCCATGAGTGATAAGGGTGAGCAAAATAAACAGGAACACTTAAAGCCTCTGTGATTTGCTCGTGATAAGCGAACTCTTTTCCATTGTCAGCCGTGATGCTATTAAGCGCTGACCTATATGGCCTTAATAGTTCTATCGTCGCCGCAGTGACGGCTTGTGCTGTTTTGCCTGCCACCTGAGTTGATACAGTGAATTGGGTGACCCGCTCTACAATGGTAACAAGGGCACCTCGATGACCTTTACCTATGACGGTATCTATTTCCCAATCTCCGATACGACCTTTCTCATCAACTATTTGTGGACGTTCTTCAATGCTAACGCGATTTTTTATTTGCCCTCGGTTTGTTTTACCATGACTGCGCTTGTGATATTTCTTACCGTGTCGGCGCAGATGTAGGTATAACTCACCACCTGCTTTTTTATCTTCCCAGATATACAGATAAATGCATTCATGGCTGACAGACCGTTCACTTTCTTTGCGCAACCATCCCGTTATTTGTTCAGGACTCCACTTCTCATTAAGCTTCTGGGTAATTAAAGCCATCATTTCAGGTGTCATCTTAAGCGGTTTTCTTACACTTCTTCGGCGAAACAAAGCCCGCTCATGAGCTTGTTTGTATCTGTAACCTCGCTTACCTGTATTTCTAGAAAGCTCTCTTGAAATCGTAGATTGCGATAAATTAGTTAGCTCAGCAATACTTTGTTGCGTAAAACCACTTTTCTTTAGAACGGCGATCTGGCATCTTTGCGCATAGGTCAGTTGTTTGTAATGTCTCATTGTAAAATCTCTTACCGGAGAAAAAGCAGTTAGCTTATGAGCAACTGACCACTTAATCTAGCCAAAGCAAGTTATGCACTTACAATTTGAATCTAGGTTATAAAATAAAGTTGTGATAACTATTTATCAACAAATTAAAAACTTATCAGGTTGTTCTATTTAAGTTGTGATTTATACTAGTGACTTTTTGTATAGATAGTCATTTCAATAATTTTTAAGGTCTGATAGCTCAGATCAATTGGATGTTAAGTAAGACTCTTGCTGCATTAAATCGCATATCAGTTTTAAAGGATGCACCATGAAAATAGCTATAGTAGGTACAGGTTACGTTGGCTTGTCTAATGCTATGCTATTAGCCCAACATAATGAAGTTGTAGCGCTTGATATCGATCAACAAAAAATAGCTCTTCTAAATAATAAAAAATCGCCTATTGTTGATACCGAAATTAGTGAGTTTTTAATTCGTGACGATTTAAACTTCACAGCAACGACAAATAAAGAAATTGCATATAAAAATGCTGATTTCGTGATAATTGCAGCACCAACTGACTACGATGTAGATAATAATTATTTTAATACTAGTTCTGTTGAAGCTGTAATTAAAGACACTATGGATCATAACCCGAATGCAGTTGTGGTTATAAAATAAACAGTGCCAGTTGGTTTTACACAATCAATAAAAGAAAAGTTTAAGGCTGAAAATATTATTTTTTCACCTGAGTTTTTACGTGAAATGCAAGCGGGCGATGTTTATAAAACCTTTGCAGATACACAAGACTTGTTTGCTACCACTGACTACAAGCAATAGTAGATGTTAAAAAAGGCGTAAGCGAATTAGTCAAATGGTATAAAACTTTCTACTCGTAAAGTATCACCTCAAAGGCTGCGCCTATTATCAAGCTTGCCTAACCTTGGGCGTTTCGCTTACATGCGCTTTGAATTTCGTAGGTGAGCAAACCTTACGACTACATAAATTTTATTATTTGGCGTATTTACATGTTTTAATGCATAAGCTGCATACCCATTTTTTACTTACCAACCTCAACTTTTATGTCTCCCCCTAATAACTCTTTATACTTAATTGCTAGTGCGCGCTTCGCATTCTCATCGCCATGCACAATTTTTATATGGTTTGGTTTTTTACGCATGCCGGTTACAAATTTAATTAATCCGTTTTGATCCGCATGTGCACTGTAACTGCTTATAATGTGTATTTTTGCGTTTATGGTAATACGTGTATTGTTAATAACCACATAGCCACCACTTGGGCCGTATTTTTGTATGTTTCGCCCTAATGTACCTCTGCCTTGATAACCTACAAATAACACGTCTGTTGTTTTATCTCCCAAGAATTGCTCAAGATAATTAACTATTCGGCCGCCGCTACACATACCGCTAGCTGCTAAAATAATGGCGGGGGTTTGGTGCGTGGCTAAGTAATTAATAATAGCTTTGTGCTCGTGATGCGTATCAATTGTTGTTAGGTTTTTAAAGTCGAGTGGGTGGCGGCCTTTAGTAACCTTGCGTTTAGCCTCACTATCCCATAGGTGTTTAAATTTTTTGTATTGCTCGGTAAAGTTAGCTGCCATGGGGGAGTCTAGTATTACGTGAATGTCTCGCCACTTAGAGTTTTCAGGTGCCTTATAAATTAGTTGCTCAAGTTCGTAAAGTAATTCTTGTGTGCGGCCAATACTAAAAGCAGGAACCAACACAACCCCATTGTCGGCAACTGCATGCTCTATGACCGATTTTAAAGTTTGCGTGCGTTCTTTGCGGCCTTGATGGTTTTTGTCGCCATAGGTCGATTCTATAACTAGAGTGTCTGCTTTGTAAGGTGGCTTTGGTGCAGGTAAAAGGGGAGTATAAGGTGCGCCTAAATCGCCTGAAAAAACGACTCGGTGTGTATTTTTGCTCGAGCTTGGTTTATTTATAATATCAATTTCGACATAGGCTGAGCCTAATATATGCCCCGCACGTTGAAACCTCGCTTTGGCTGTTTGTTCACCTTTACATGGTAATTCAAACCAGCTTTTATAATCCACAGCAATAATACGTTTTTTTAATAAGCTTAAACACGCTTTTATAATTTTAGGGTCGCGAGTAACGCCTACTTTTAACGCGTCTTCAATCACTAATGGTAATAAACTAGCTGACGCTAGAGTGGTAAAAATTGGCCCTTTAAAGCCAGCTGCTAATAAGTAAGGAATTCGCCCAACGTGATCAATATGGCAATGAGTAACAATAAGCGCTGTGATGTTAGTAACATTAAACTCGATTGATAAATCAGCTTTAGAGTCTTCACCTTGAAATAATCCGCAATCAATTAGTATGCTTGTGTGCTTATTAATTGCCAGCTCGTGGCAGGAGCCGGTCACACCATTAACAGCTCCGTGATGAAGTATGCGCATTTCATTGCCTTATATTATTAATTTACCCTGTAAGTTTAAGGTAGAAGCAAACCGTTGAAGATTCAAGAACGGGTGGGGGCTGGGTTTATATTTGTAGGCGGGGCTTTATGTCGCGCTTGTTGAGTTTTTTATAAATGCGTGAGGAATGCAATGAGAGATGCGCGAGGTAAACTCCCGCCTACGGGTTGGGTGATATTTGTAGAGCTGCGCGAGGTAAACTCCTGCCTACGGGGTGGGTGGTATTTGTAGAGCTGCGCGAGGTAAACTCCCGTCTGGATTGGGTTTTATATCTTAGTTCTAAAATACAGACAAAAAAATACCCCGATGGTACATAGTATCACCGGGGCTTTTAATCGTTTAAGGGAGCTAAACTTTAAAAGCGTCTACCGATAAACGAAGTTCTTCAGCTAGTTTTGCGACTTCTGAACTTGAGATATTAGTTTGGTTTGCACCTTCGGCGGTTTGCTCGGCTATTGCAACAATTGACTCAAGGCGTTCGCTAATTTCTTGTGCTACTTGTTGTTGTTCCAGTGCAGCGTTCGAAATCTCTTCACTTACATCGTGAGCTTGCGAAACGGCAAATGTAATTGAATCAAGAGCGCTACTTGCTAGGTCAGTTTGTTCAACACACGAAACCGCACGCTGTTTACCTTTACTCATTGCTGTTACAGCAGCCTCAGCGCCTGTTTGAAGAGATTCAATCATTGAACGAATCTCTTGCGTAGACTCTTGAGTTTTACTCGCTAGAGAGCGTACTTCATCGGCTACAACCGCAAAGCCTCGGCCATATTCACCTGCACGCGCAGCTTCAATCGCCGCATTTAGTGCAAGTAAGTTAGTTTGGTCTGCAATGCCGCGTATTACATCTAAAATACTACCAATTGATGCACTATCTTGGTGTAGCTTATTAATCACCTGTGATGCATCGTCTACTTCACGCGCTAGCTGTTCAATAGTTGCTTTGTTGTTATTCGAAATACCTTTAACACGTTCAGCTTCTTTATCGGCATTTTTGATTTCGCTAAGCGCTTGTTGCGCACTGTTGCTAACCGTTTGCGATGTACTGCTCATTTCGGTAGTAGCCGTAGCTGCTTGTTCAACTTGTGCTTGCTGATTACGAATTGCTTGGCTAGATTCTGCTGTAATTGCCGATGTTTGCTCCGACGCTGCTGCAAGCTGAGTAGAACGTGAAATAATGCCCTTAATTAAGCTGCGTAGGCTATCAATTAACGTATTACAACTTTTAGATAGTTCACCAAATTCGTCTTTAGCGCTGTCGTCTAAACGTTGAGTCATGTCGCCGCTGGCAACAATATCTAGTATGCGGTTAACTTCAGCAAGTGGTTTTGTTATACGGCTAACTGTAATAATAGCAATCGCTATGGCTAAAAGAGTGGCTATGATCATACCAACCCAAGTCCATAAATTAGCTGAATCTACATCGCTGCGCACGCCTTGTTGTAATTTGAATGCAACGTTACTTGCTTGAGTAACTAACTCATCAATTTGGTTAAGTGCCATTTTGGTGGCTTGCTCTGACTGTGCAAGCTCAGATTGTGTGAGCGTGATTGAATCTATCAGTTGTTTTTTGTTTGCAGCTAAGCTGTTATTACCTTTTATATTGCTTTCTAAAGTATCAACGTATTCTTTTAGATTTGAGAACAAAGTGCTATGTGTTTTCTCTATAGCGGGTTTAATAAGTGCAACCGTACGTACCACTTGTTCTAAATAATACGTTTGCTCGTTTTTAATAATATCGAGTGTATTATATGTTTTAACAGTTAACATGTCGGTACTGTTACTTACAACCGACATAAAGTTATTTTCTAGGTTATTTGCTGCTTGATAGGCTTCTGGATGATTTTCCTCAAACCCAGCAATGTCGATAATATCTAGTACGATTGAGTTAGCATCTTCTGCAGTTAGTTCTATATTTTCTAATTGTGCAGTTAATGTTTTATTTAGTGCAAGTTGTTTACTTTTATCGTCTAACAAACTTTCTACGGTACTTAAGAAGCTTAAATAGGTTTTTTCTACATCTTTGCTACTTTGATTAAGTATAGTATCGTTTTTTACTACGTCTTGAAGTTCACGATGAAGAGTGTTAAATAATTGTTTTTGTTCGATAACTTGTTTTTTAATTGGTGCTAGTTCACTTGCTGATGAAGTGTAAAAACTAGCTTGAGCCGCTTTACTCATTAAAATAAATTCGGCTTGTAATTCAGAGCTTTTATTTAATGCAGGAAGTGATAGTTGGTTCACTTTTTGAGTTGAGCGATCAATGTTTGCTATTTTTATTAAGGAATTACTACCAATTATTAGTAATAATAACGTAATAAATATAAAACCACCCCAAATACGTTGGCTTACTGTCAGGTTCATAAAATTTCCACTCAAAGATACTTCAGTTAAAACTTATCGGCGCCTTCACTAATAAGTTAAGTAATTAAAATCAATTACTTTAATTAATTTTAACTATTAATTTATAAATCTAACAGAAGTATTAGCTTTTTTCAGTTTATTTAGACGAAAGGTGGGATTTTTCTGTAATTATTTTTTTACTACGAAGTTCCATTAACGTCATGCTATTACCCCACACGCAACCGGTATCTAGGGCGTGAACTTGTGGGTGGCCTGTTTTCCCTTCAAGAGCAGCCCAGTGGCCAAAAATAATATCGTGTTTAGTTTTAGCTATATTAGGGTGGTTAAACCATGGTGTTAATGTTTGGTTATCCTTTATTGCGCCCTTTGCATTAAGTTCAAGTTTATTATTAGTTGTTAAAAAACGCATACGGGTAAAGTAGTTAACTATATATCTAAACTTTGCAAAATCATCAAGAGTGCTTGACCATGTTGCTGGGTGAGGCTGATACATGTGTTCAAAAAACGCTTTAGCATTGTGTGACTGATAACAGCTTTGTGCAAATTGTGCTTGTTTTAGCGCATAGTCAATTGACCAATCGGGATTTAATCCTGCATGAGATATAAAACAGTTATGTTTTATAAGCTCTAAAGCCAATGGTTGGGTTTGTAAAAAAGCGATGTAACGCGCTAATTTTGGGCTTTCAAATATTGGGTTTAGTTTATCTTTTGGGTTGGTGGGTTTGTTAAGGAAGTAGCAGGCAACCATGTGAAGGTCGTGATTGCCTAAAGTGATGGTCATGCTATTTTGATGTTGGTAAATATAGTCTATGCAGGCTAGGGAGTCTGGCCCGCGGGCAACTATGTCGCCAACTAAATAAAGGTGATCTTTGCTTGGGTTAAAATCAACTCGTTGCAAAAGGGTGTTAAATTCACTAAAACACCCTTGTAAATCACCTATCGCATAATCTGCCATTTAAGTGCTTAATGCAAAATGTTAGGGCAAGCCAAACGAAACACATTAATAGGCGCCTGAAACTCAGAGCCAAATTCGTTGCGTAACGTGTAGTGGCCTTGCATTGTGCCTACAGGTGTATCTAAAATTGCACCGCTGGTGTATTTATAGCTTTCGCCTGGGCCAATGTCAGGCATTTCGCCAACAACGCCTTCACCTTCTACTACTACTTCTTTACCATTTGCATCGGTAATTAACCAGTAGCGGCTCAGTAATTTTGCACTACATAAACTATGGTTTTTAATCGTTACTGAGTAAGCAAATACGTATTTTTCAAGCTCAGGTTGAGATTGACCTTCTACGTAAAATGTTTCTACAGACACCTTTACAGGCGATCCAATATTACTGCTTGTTGTCATAAATCCAGTTAGCTATATCAATAAATTGTTGTAAAGATAAGCGCTCAGCACGCAGCGTTATATCAATGCCAATGCTAGTAAGCTCTTCTGCAGTTAGTAAATTACCTAAACTGTTACGCAGTGTTTTACGGCGTTGATTAAAGGCTTCTAAACACACAGTGTTTAATATTTTAACGCTTTTTGCTGTACGTTGCTCTGGCTTCTTAGGTATTAAACGTATAACCGCAGAGTCAACTTTTGGCGCTGGTTTAAAGCACTCAGGTGGTACTTCAACAACCGGCATTGCATTACAGTAGTATTGAGTCATTACGCTTAAGCGGCCAAATGTTTTACTACCTGGGCCTGCGACCATGCGTTTTACTACTTCTTTTTGAAGCATAAAGTGCATGTGCTCAATATGATCTGAAAATTCAAAAAGATGAAACAATAACGGTGTCGAAATGTTGTAAGGTAAGTTACCAAACACTTTTAATTTTTTGTCATCGCGAACCAAGCTTGCAAAGTCAAACGTCATTGCATCGCCTTGGTTAACGGTCAATTTAGGACCTAAAAATGGGTGTTCGATTAATCGTTGGGCTAAATCTTTATCTAATTCAACAACCGTTAAGTGGCCGCTTAATTCGGCTACTGGCTCAGTAATTGCGCCAAGGCCGGGGCCAATTTCTACTAAGTTGTCTTCTGGTTTAGGATCGATCGCAGAGACTATTTTATCGATGATAGATTCATCAAATAAAAAGTTTTGCCCAAAACGCTTACGAGCGCGGTGTCCTAAATGTACTTTATCGGTCATTGATTTTGTGCTTTTTCTTGGGCGAGCTTAATTGCTTCGCGGATCGCTAATTCAAAACTGCCAACGTCAGCTGTACCAGTCCCTGCTAAATCGAGTGCAGTACCGTGGTCAACTGATGTGCGGATAAATGGTAAGCCAAGGGTAATATTTACCGATTTACCAAATCCCTTGTATTTTAGCACAGGTAATCCCTGATCGTGATACATAGCAAGTACTGCATCTGCTTCAGATAGGTATTTATCTTGAAATAAGGTATCGGCCGGTAGTGGGCCAATTAAATTCATACCTTCGCTTCTGAGTATTTCAAGCGTTGGTGTGATTGTTTCAATTTCTTCACGGCCTAAATGGCCATCTTCACCGGCATGTGGATTTAAGCCACACACTAAAATACGTGGCTTTTCTATACCAAACTTAGTTTGTAAGTCGTGATTTAAAATACCAGCTACTTTAGTTAAACGCTCAGGAGTAATGGCGCGCGATACATACGCAAGTGGAATATGAGTGGTTACAAGTGCAACTCGTAAGCCCTCTGTTGCAAGCAGCATAACTACATCAGCAGTATTTGATTGCTGCGCAAAATACTCAGTGTGCCCACTAAATGAAATGCCTGCTTTGTTAATTATGCCTTTGTGAACAGGGCCCGTAACAATCGCATCGAACGTACCGTTCATGTTTTTTTCACTTGCTATACGCAAGGTATCTAACACATATTGTCCGTTACCGTCGTTTAGTACGCCAAGTTCTACATCAACCGCTAAATCAACCTGATGAATGTACAAGCTGCCAGCAGGTGCTGCGACAGCTGGGGCATTATCATCAAATTCAATTAAGTTTATTGTTAAGCCTAAATGTTTTGCGCGCTCTTTTAATAGTTTGCCATCGGCAATTGCTACAAGTTGAGCATCCCACGCTTGCTGGGCAAGCGTGAGTAGCAAATCTGGGCCAATACCGGCAGGTTCACCCGGTGTAATAGCAATTCTTAGGATCATATTTATTGGTCTGTAGGGAAAATTTCAACGTGAGCTTGCTCGCGCATTTCTTGCTGCCAGTTAAAACTTTCTTCCTTAAATTTACGGTTAAACAACATACCGTGAGCACGGTTACGCTTAGCTAGCTCAGTTTTGTCAGCTACACGTTTACCAAGTAGCTGAACAATATGCCAACCAAACTGTGTTCTAAACGGCTCGCTTATTTCATCTTGCTTAAGAGAAAGCAATGTATCTTTAAACGCAGGTACGTAGGTAGTTGGGTCTGTCCAATCGTACTCACCACCTTTAAGTGCAGAGCCTGGATCTTCTGAGTATTCTTTAGCTAGTTTCCCAAAGTCAGCTGTTCCTGCGCGTAAGTCTTTAGCAAAGCCAGCAAGCATAGAGCGTGCTTTTTCTTCACTTAAAATAATTGAAGGTTTAATAAGTATATGGCGTGAACGCACTTCAGTCGTTTCTACAATTTGCAGACCACGAACATCTTGTACTTTAATGATATGAAAACCAGCACCAGAGCGAAGAGGGCCGACTATTGCGCCTTTCTTTTTACTTTTAACAGCCTCGGCAAAAAGCGATGGCATTTCGTTAATACCCATCCAACCAAGTTGACCGCCTTCAAGTGCTTTAGAGCCACTTGATGAAGAAATAGCAATACGCTTAAATTCTTGGCCATCGTTTAATAGCTCAATTACTTTGTCTGCACGTGTTTTTGCACTTGCTATTTCTTCGGCCGTTGCATCATTAGGAATGTCTATTAAAACGTGGCCAATATCATACTCTTCAGCACTTTGACCTTGAGTTTCCATAATTTTTAAAAGGTTATCAACTTCTTGCTCGCTAATATAAATACGACGATCAACATTGGCACGTGTTACTTGCTGCGTAGTAATTTCTTTACGAATTTCTTCACGGTAGGCTTGAAAGCTTTCACCTGAGCCTTCAATAGTACGGCGTAAATCGGCAATTGTTCCGCCTTGATCTTTTGCCATGCTTGCAAGAGTTTGATCTAGTTGGCTGTCTGAGATTTGCAATCCCATACGCTCAGCCATTTGCATCATAAGCGTTTGACTTACTAAACGCTCTATAGCTTGCACACGAAGTGTTTCATCTTTTGGTAGCTCTTGGCTTTGTTCTTGCGCTTGCTTTTTAACACGATTAATAATGGTGTCTACTTCGCTTTTTAAAATTACGCCTTCATTTACAATACCAATCACTTTATCTATTTCTACTGGGGCAGCTATTGCACTTTGACAAAGGCTGACACTTAAAACTGCTGATGTTAATAATTTTTTTAAATTCATATTCTTTTTACTACTCTTGCTGATAGTACTCTAGTTACTAAGAAAATACGGTCTACGATAGCCAAAAATACCTTGTTGTAATAATTTTTGTGCATCATAACGGCTTTTACTGCCAAGTCCTTTTAATACAAAATTCAAACTAATACCTGAATCAAAAGTTGCTTGTTCTTGGCCTATTGACTGATTTAAATCAGTCTCAATTTGGCGGTGGCCAGTAATTTGGATAGCCCAACAGCATGATTCATACTGTAATCCGCTCAATATTTCGGTACTTCTGTTGTTTTCAAGATCTCGATGATAACTCGCAATAAATTGCCATTCGTCGCTAATAGGAATACTTGTAAATACACCTACTTGTTCGATTGTATTTCCTGAGACATCATCTGCATAGCGATGGTTCAATTGTACTAGCTGATTATTATCACCTTTATAATCTAGCGTTACATTTGACTGTACCATTTGCTTGCCATCTGTATCGTATTGAATACCTCCAGCGAGGTACCAACGGCGATGCCAATGTAACATGGTTTGAGCTGCAAATAGTGCATTATAATTAGTGTCTGAGTCTAAGTCTTGCTCTGTTGGCTTTGCATCATCACTTAAATAAAAGATTTGTCCCGCGCTAAAGTTAAATACTTCTTCTTGCTTTTTATCAAATAAGCGCGTTGTAGCACCTATAGTAAACTGATTCGCGGCTGCTATTCGGTCAACACCCGAAAAGCGCACGTCTCTAAATAAACCATAATAATCGTCTTGTAGCTTAGTTGTATCAAACAAGCCAATGTCTGACTGGTCTTTATTAGGTGTATATAAATATTGAATTTGCGGCTCTAAAGTTTGTATACCATCTTCAATAAAATAAGACGTGTCACGCTCAAAATTAAGCTGAGAGTACAAGCGTACTTTAGGAATAGTACGCGATACGGTATCGCTGTATTGCGTGCCGGTTAAGTTTCCGCTTTGTTTATAATTAGTTTGCAATAAGCTCACTTCAGATAAAAAAGACCATGCATGAGTGGCATAGTTGTATCGTGCTTTTGGCTCTACGTGTACACGAGTTGCGCTATCTATGGCTACTTCTGATGAGTCATTAGTAAAATGACTCATCTCGCCAGACACACTAAAGTCAAAATTATCAAAACGCCACGGTGCGGTTTGCGTAAAATTAACTTGTGGTATTGCAGTATATGACTCTAAGTGATCGCCCAGTACTTCAAAATTTTGCACTTTAATATCGGTGCGCCATGTTTCACCCAAATGAGTCAGTGAACCAGTTCGATACAGCTGAGTATCTGTTTTACTCGCGTAGTTTGAAGTTAAATCAGTGATATAGTTATCATCGCTCACATTCGTTACATCAACGTTTGCACGCCAATTTTCACCCAGGTAGCTCTGCTGTTGCCAATGAAACATGTAGCGTTCATTTAAATCTGGCTCAGAATCATCACTATCTAAATATTCAATCCCCACTAAGCCTTCGTGTTGCTCTGTTAGGTATCTAAATTCTGTTTGTAACTGCAGTCCTTTGTTAGACATATAACGAGGAGTAATCGTGGCATCAAAATTAGGTGCAATATTTAAATAGTACGGCGTAATCGTTTCAAGGCCGTACTTGTCAGAGCTTGAAATAGTCGGAGTTAGTAATCCCGATTTACGGCGTTCATCCAGCGGAAATGTAAAATAAGGTAAATATAAAACAGGTGTATCGAGAATACGTAATACCGCGTTGTATGTTTCGCCCCAGCCTTCTTCGCGTGAAAGGTTTATTTTGTCGGCTTCAATTTCCCATACTGGGGTGTCACTTGGGCAAGTAGTAAAGCTTGCATTCATGAGTAATAGGCCAGACTGATTAATAGTGAGTTTTTCAGCGCCGCCTTTGCCTTGTTGCTCGGTTAGGCTGTAGTCGGCGCCTAACAAACTAACTTCTGAATTATTTAAATCGGCATTTAGTCCGGTGCTATTTACTTTACTCACGTAATCTTGATAAGTAATTGGCCCTGTTGCATTTAATAAACCACGCTGTTTGTCTATCAACGCAGTTTGTGCGGACAAACTCATCTTAAGGGTGTTAATATCAACATTGCCGGTAAATTCAGCGCTTTGAGTGCCAAGCAGCTCAACATCATCAGCTCGGATATCAACTTCACCAAGGTTAAGGCCTTCAAGTGGTTGCCAAGCTCTGGTTTGCATTGAAATGCCACAAAGGTTGTGTGCCAGTTCAGTTTCGGCAAGCGATGGTGCGCTAACTACGCTTAGCATCAATATGCCCCAGGTTTTGCTCATTTATCGACCTTAATACTGTGTGTTTAATATAATATACACATAATAAAGGAAAATAATGGCAATTACAGTAATTGACCTATAAAAATAGATATCATTATAAAATGACACGCTTTGATAATTTACAACAATTTATAAACACACACCTTAATGCCAAGTCGCATACTTTAAATGCGATCACGGGTGATGCTAGCTTTCGCCGTTATTACCGTTTAAGTCACGATAATAAGCATTTAATAGTGATGGACTCAGATCCAAAAAAAGTGAATAACGAGCCTTATATTTCGCTAAACCAGGTGTTTGTTGAGCAAGGCTTTTTACTTCCTACTATTATTGCAAGTGATGAGAAACAAGGCTTTTTTGTTCTTAGTGATTTAGGCAGTACGCACTTAGCTGACATGCTTGATGATGCAAACCGCACCGAACACTATCAAGCATTAATTAGTTTAAGTGCTCAGTGGGCTAAAACGCCGGCAGCTTCTGCTATGCAAGCGTATAATGAAGATTTTATAAAAGTTGAACTTGATATATTTAGCCAGTGGTTAGTAAGCGATTTTATTAATGAGCCACTCAGCGCGGAGCAAAAAGTAATGTGGCAAACAAGTTCAGAGCTATTAATACAGACCATGCTTGAGCAACCAACCGTTACCGTTCATCGCGATTACCATAGCCGTAACATTATGAATAGTAACGGCCAGTGGGCAATTATAGATTATCAAGATGCGGTACGTGGGCCGCTTTGTTACGATTTAGTATCGCTACTGCGCGATTGCTATTTTAAATTGCCCCAAGAAGAGTTAACAAGCTTGCTTGATTTTGCTTATCAAGAATTTACAGATCAAAATTTACTGGTGAATACTTCGTTTGATGAGTTTAAATATTGGTTTGATTTAACAGGATTACAGCGCCACTTGAAGGCTGCAGGTATATTTTGTCGATTATATTTACGCGATGGTAAAACAGGTTATTTAGATAATATTTTACCGACTCTTGATTACATTGCTGAAGTAGCAGCGAATTATCCAGAGCTTAGAGCATTGAGTGAGTGGACAAAAAATACCATAGTGCCAAAAGTGACTGAAAAGTTAGCAAAGGAGCGCTCATGAAAGCGATGATTTTAGCTGCAGGGCGCGGACAGAGGATGATGCCGCTCACGCAGAATATGCCAAAGCCTATGTTAAAAGTGGCAGAAAAACCACTTATTGAGCATCATATAAATAGCCTTAAAGCTGCCGGGGTTACCGATATTGTAATAAACCTTGCGTGGCAAGGTGATAAAATAAAAGACTACTTTAACGATGGCAGCCAATTTGGTGTAAATATACTTTATAGCCAAGAAGTTGAAGGTGGCCTTGAAACGGCCGGTGGTATTATTCAAGCGTTACCCCTGTTGGGCGACACGTTTATTGTAGTTAATGGCGATGTATACACCGACTATGATGTAAGTGCGCTTATGCAGTTACACTTACAACCTGGTGAGGCGCACATAGTGCTTATAGAAAACCCGCCACATAATCCGAACGGCGACTTTGCATTGAGCCACTTATCGCCTGATAGTCAAAAATACACATTTTCGGGGATTAGCCGGTATCAGGCTGATTTTTTTAAAGGATTAACGCAAGGTATTCGCCCTCTTGGGCCTATTTTACGTGAAAAGCTAAGTGAACATTTAGTCTCTACTGAGCTCTACATTGGTCAGTGGGATGACATTGGTACACCAGAGCGTTTAAATCAATTAAACAAGCGTCTTGAGGCGTAATAACTAAATTTTTAAGAAGGCAGTATTATAAATGTGGGGAAAAATTCTCGGTTTTTGTTTTGGCTTTATGTTTGGCAAATTTTTTGGTGCTATTTTAGGTTTATACCTAGGTCATTTGTTTGATAAAAGCTTAAAAAATAACTTTGATAAAGCGGGCGGCTTTTCTAGCTTATTTAGTGGTGACGACGTGAATGAGCGCCAAGCTTTGTTCTTTTCAAGTTGCTTTGCTGTAATGGGGCATATTGCTAAATCGAACGGTCGAATTAGCGAAATACATATAAAAGCAGCTAATTTGTTTATGGACGAAATGGGTTTAAAAGGTGAAGAACGCCGAGAAGCTCAGCATGCATTTCAGTCGGGGAAAGAGAGCGATTTTTCACTTAAAGAAACCGTACATGACTTTAAAGAGCGCTTTGCAAAACGAAATGACTTAATGCAGTTGTTTTTAGAAATACAAATCCAAATGGCATTTTCTGACGGAGTGCTAGCCGAGCAAGAAAAGCAATTATTAGCAGAAGTAAGTAAACAACTAGGTATTTCTAAAGCACACTTTGCATTTGTATTAAAACGTTACCAGGCAGAGTTTAACTTTAGAAAACAACAACAGCGTTTTAATCAGCAGCAAAGCCAAGGCCAAAGTAGCAGTTACCGTGAGGGCTCAGGCCATCATGTGCCGCCAAATAACAATATGGATAGGGCGCAAGCATTGGCATTATTAGGTTTAAATAGCGATGCGTCGCAGCGTGATATAAAAGTAGCGTACCGTAAACTTATGTCGCAACACCACCCAGATAAATTAGTGTCGCAAGGTTTACCAAAGCACATGATGGAATTGGCTGTTAAAAAGAGCCAAGATATTCAAGCTGCTTATGAGTACTTAAAAAAGTCGGCGTAAAAAGCCGTCTATTTCTTTTGTTAGGCGTGCGTGTTGATCTGGTTGATTGCGCAGGCCAAACAATTGGCGTTGACGGTAATCAAACTTTGCATTTCGGTTAACCCAGCGCTGACGGTTTTTAAGGTTCATTAAAATGTCTGTGCTGTCATTAGCATAGTAAATATCAAGCAGGGCAGGTGCAACAAGTGACGTTGTTTGGTTTAACCCCTTGTTACGCTTGGTGTTAGGTAAGTAACTACTTAAACTGATAAACGCATTTACTCTCTGAACAGGAAAATCTGCATAGTGCTCTAACAACACTCCAGCGCTAGTTCCTTGTGCAATAACAACTATATTACTAGAGTCTTTGATTGCGATTTGATACAGCGCATTAAAGCGAGAGGTTAGATTTATTTTGTAGTTATCAAGTACGTCATCAGACACTTTTTCTATTGCATTAACGTAATGAGGCTCATCTTTTATTTTTTCAGGCTGCGGTTGCGCGTCTGTTGTGGTGCTGGATGATGCTGGTTTTTCAGTGCTACTAGGAGTTACTTCACTTTCGCTAGGGATTACTTCGTTTATTTTACTTGCTTGCCAATCAATGTCGGGTACCGTCATCGCGTAAGTTGTATAACCTAAGTTATTAAGCTCTTTACGCAGAAAGCTCATACCAGAGTTGTTAGTAGGTGTAGAATTCCAGTCCGGTATAAGTAAAACGATCCCTCTGAAGTCGCTACTCATATATTCACTATAAAGGCTTAAAAATTCTGTTTCACCCGCTAATATTGTTTTTATTTCGTCGCTTGGGAGTAGGTGCTCAATGTCGCTATTTTCAATAATTGATAAAGTAGGTGGAGCAATATGTTCAGCTGCACTGACAGAGTTAGCTAAAATTAACAGGCTACAAAGTTGTATGTAAAAAAAAGCGCCTTTTAAAAACCGTGTAAACACCATAATAAACCTAACTAATGACTATTAATTAGGTATCGGCAACGTTAGCTAAAAGTTTAGGACGAATTAATTAGAGCTGATTAAAACTCCAATTCAGCTTCAAAAGTAAGTACTTGCTCAGTTACGGGGTGCTTTAATTGCAGCATTTGAGCATGTAATTGTAAGCGAGGAGCAGCAGCAAGTGCCTCTTTATGGGCGTAAAGTCTATCACCTAAAATAGGATGACCAAGGCTTAGCATATGTACACGTAGTTGATGCGAGCGACCAGTGATGGGCGTTAGCTCTACACGGGTTGCATTTTCTTCACGCTCAAGTATTTTGAAATGCGTAAGCGAAGGTTTACCTCTGTCGTGATCAACCATTTGTTTAGGGCGATTAGGCCAATCACAAATAAGGGGTAAATCTACTGATCCTGTTTCAGCTTCAAGCTGTCCGTATATACGTGCTATGTAACGTTTGGCTGTTTCGCGCTCTTGAAACTGCATACTTAAATGTCTGTGCGCTGCTTTATTCATGGCAAGGCACAGTATGCCAGAAGTCGCCATATCTAAGCGGTGCACTATTCTTGCTGTTGGAAAAACACGATTAACGCGATTAATTAAGCTGTCGGCATGTTTAGGATCTTTACCTGGAACAGTTAATAACTCACTTGGCTTATTAACTATAAGTAAGTCGTCATCCTGAAAAAGTATTGTTAAATACGGACTCATAGGGGGATTGTAGTTAACTAACACGGCCGACCTTAGTAATTTTGAAGGGCACTATTTTAGTAGAGCAAGCCAACAGGCTCAAGTAAAAGTTTGGCTATGTTGTTTTAACTAATAATCCAAACCTAAGGCTCCTTTAGAGCGCTTTTATAACTTAATTTC
Organism: Pseudoalteromonas sp. SWXJ133; assembly: GCF_015864365.1. NCBI lineage: Bacteria > Pseudomonadati > Pseudomonadota > Gammaproteobacteria > Alteromonadales > Pseudoalteromonadaceae > Pseudoalteromonas > Pseudoalteromonas sp. SWXJ133. Next base: position 166,485 of record NZ_JADYXJ010000003.1, on the reverse strand, counting down.
TTGCGCTGTTAATAATCGATATTCACCACTGGCCAAGTTTTCATCTAGGGTAATTCCCGCAATTTGCTCACGATGCAGCTCAACCACTTTGTTATCTACCGCGTAAAGCATACGCTTAACTTGATGATACTTACCTTCACTTATCGATAAACGCAGGCCGTAATTAGCAAGTCTTTCTGCTATAGCTGGGCGGGTTAAATCTTTTTCGTTATGCAGCATGACGCCTGTACGTAATTGCTCAAGCGCTTCATCGGTAATCGGCTCTTGGGTTTCGACGAGGTAGGTTTTAAATTTATTGCTTTTAGGCGACGTAATTTTATGTGACCAATCGCCATCATTAGTAATAATAACTAACCCTGTGGTATCTATATCAAGGCGACCTGCTACATGAAAGTCACTCATATTTGGCTCATCAAGTAAGTCAAAAACAGTTTTATGTAGCTCGTCACTGTTAGCACATACATAGCCAACAGGTTTGTTTAGCATGTAATAACGCTTACCTAAAAATACCAAAGGTGTACCTTGGTACAGTACTTCATCTTGCTGGGCTAGCTGAAAATTATGTGATGTGATTACTTCGCCATTAACGCTTACTTCTTTTCGCTTAATACTCGCGCGAGCTTGGGTACGCGGTATTTCAGCTAAGTGGCTAATAAATTTATCTAAGCGGCAAGGGAATTTCATTTTGGTTCACATTTTTAGTGGGCTACAATGGGCGCGATTATAGCCGATAGTGAAATACCATGACAGTGCACAGCACACAAATTTTAAGCCTTTACCAAGCAAAAATAGACACAGGTGAACTGTGTTTTGATGCTGCGCAGCAAAATGCAGTGGAAGCTTTAAATACGCTAAGCGAGCAACTTCAAGCTCACACATCATGGTGGCAAAAAGCGACTTTAATAAAAGGTGTTTATTTATACGGACCCGTAGGGCGTGGTAAATCGATGTTAATGGATTTATTTTATAAAAACCTACCTATTGAACAAAAGCAGCGGCTGCATTTTCATCATTTTATAGCACAAGTGCATGCCCAGCTTTCGCAGCTACAAGGTCAAAAAAATCCACTAATCTTAATTGCAAAACAGTGGGCTAAAAATATTCGTGTATTGTGTTTTGACGAGTTTTTCGTGAGCGACATTGGCGATGCTATGATTATGGCCAGATTGTTTAATGCGTTGTTTGAACAAGGTGTTGTGCTGGTGGCCACATCGAACGCAAAGCCAGAGCAGCTTTATTACAACGGCCTGCAACGGGCGCGATTTTTACCTACTATCGATTTAATTAATAACCATTGCCATATAATTAACGTGGCAGGGGAGGACGATCACCGTTTTAGATATGGTAAAAACAGTCGTCACTATTTTATTAATTTATCAAATCACGATTTTGAAAATAAGTTTTTAGCTTCGTATCCAGCTGTAACATGCAGCAATACAGTTAGTGTGCATGGGCGCGATTTACCTTATTTATTAAAAGCAGATAACGCCTTGATGATTGATTTTATGGCGGTATGTTCAGGCCCACGTAGTGCTAACGACTATATGTTTTTAGCAACGCAATTTGATGTGTTATATGTATCGAACGTACCGCAAATGGGTGTTAAAGCAACGGGTAAAGTTATTGTTCATGGTATAGAAGATAGTTACCAACGCGAAAAACAAACACTTGATGAGCATACCTTTGACGACGAAGCACGGCGCTTTATTGCCTTAGTAGATGAGTTTTACGATTGCCATAAATTGCTAGTGATAAATGCGCAAACCGATATTGAACATTTGTATAAAGGTAAAAAGTTAAGCTTTGAATATGTACGCACGCAATCACGGATAGTCGAAATGCAAAATTGGTAACGCTTTAATATATATTGTAAACGAGCTTGCTCACGTGAGAAGCGCAGCTCCCTCTAAACTTCTTTGTGAATAAATCACTTAAGATCTTATTGCACAAATAGAAGCAAAAGAGGAGTAAATGAGAAAACATTAAAACATAGAAATTACGAGCTTTGCTCGTCACGCCAGCAAGCTGTGTCTACAAGAAAGTTTAACCACGGTGTTAAACTTACCCCTCTTGGCGCACTATATTCTCAAGGGCGCGAATATTAGTAATTAAGTCTTGGCGTTGTGGGTTAGCTTGTAATGCTTTTCTAAGATGCTTTAGCGCGCTCGGGTAGTCTTTAGAATCAATCGCTATTTGCGATAATCCAAGCCACGCCGATAGTTGGTAATCAGGTAGGGCTTGTGCACGAACGTACATAAGTTTTGCTTGGGTAAGTTGGCTTTTACTGCGATATATACTCGCTAAACTAAGTAGCGCATCACCTAAATTCGGGTTTATTTTAAGTGCGTTATTTAAGCTTTTAAGAGCACGTTTAGTATTACCTTGTTGCATAGCAATTTGTGCGCTGTATACAGAAAACTGGGCTTGTTCATCACGGGGTAGTTGCTTAGTTAATCTTTTTGCGCTGCCTATTAGATCTTTAGCTAAATCCCATTTTTGTTGAGATACAAGCCAGCCTAAAGTTTGCATCGTGGTATTAATAACCTCAACTTGCTGCTGTTTAGTGGCGTGTTTTAAACCTTGCTTTAATAAACTAACAGCGCGTTCACTGCTGCCTTCACTTAAATGCAGCTGGGCTGCTAAAAGCTGGTTATTGGTATCTTTAGGGTTGAGTTTTAAGGCTACTTCAATAGCAGCAAGCGCTTGCTTTTTGTGATCAAGTTGTAATGCTATTTGTGCACGTTGCAACCAAAGTTCAGCATTATCAGGGGTTTTATTGAGTAATTCTTTTAATAATGCATTTGCCTGACTTAAATCACCCGATTCAATTAACGCAAACAATAGCCCTTGTTGATATTGGCTTGTTTCTGGCGCAAGCATCAGCGCTTGGCGGTAGGCCGCTACTGCGCTCCAAGGTTGGTTGTGCTGTACGTGTATATAAGCAAGTTGCGCATAACTTTGTGCGTCAGCTTGGCCAAGTTCAATACTGTGAACTAGGTGTGTTTGTGCTTTGTCATACTTTGCTTGTTGCATGTATAAAAGGCTCAAACCTTGGTGTGCTTTTACTAAATCAGGTGAGGTTTTTAAACACGCTAAGTAAGCTAGTTCAGCGTTATTAAAGTCTTTTGTTGAAAGCAGTACTTGTGCACGTAATAAGTTTAAAGCAGTGCTATCTTCGCTTATATCACGGCCTTTAAATAGCGCAGCGACTTCACTGTAATTACCAGCTTGCAATAGTGGTTGTACTTGGCGAGCAAAACCGCGCTCGTTAGGCTCAATCAGAACTTCTGTAGGGCCCAGTAATTTATTATTTATAGTTAACTGCCATGTTGGATCGCTAGGCGATAACGTTACTTTTAGTGGCGCACTTTTTAGTGGCGTACTCATGGCACTAGCATGCACGCTAGTTACACCTAATAAAGGGAATGAGCACATTAAAGTAGTGATAACTGCGCGAGTTAATGGTTTTAGCGTTTTAATTACGTTCATGTTTTTCATTTTAATAGGCTTAAGGTTTAAATTCGATTGGTAAAGTGAAGCGAGTACGAACCGCTTTACCTTCTTTTTTAGGTGCACTAAAGCGGATTTTTTTTATGATGCTGTCGACAACGGGTTTAATTTCAGGGTATGGGTTTTGTAATACTTCGATTAAAGTAACTTTACCGTTTTCATCTATAAAAACATCGAGCTTTACAATAAATACATCGACACCTTGGCGAGTTAAACTTTTTGGTATTACCGCTTTTACAGGTGTGAGTGGTACGGGCGGGCTATCAAGCTCGCTTAGGCTAAATGCATCCCAATTTACACTCATTGATTGCCATTGTGGCGCGCTTACTTTTACGTTAGGTGTATCGGGTTTTACAATACTTAAATTGCTGTTGATCTTAATTTTTACTGCTTGAATTGACGCGCCTGCACCTTCTACCGCTAAGCTTTGCATTGGCTCAATTGTTTGCTGTTGCGATATTGATGGCGGAGGAGGAGGTGGCAGTGCCACCATGGCAATCTCACGTACAACCACTTTGTCTTGTATATGATGCTCTGCAAGTTGTCCAAGCCATAAAAGCAGTAATGCAGCACTAAGTACAATGAGGCTAAGGCCAAATGCAAACAGTGGATGGCGATTGTTTTTTGTTTTTTGAAGCGAGTTAATCGTGTGCATATTATTGCTTCGTAGCTAAGTTAACTTGCGCCGCGCCTGCCAGCTTTGCTTCGTCAATTACTTGAACAAGTAACTCTGTAGGTACTGTTTTATCAGCTTGAATTACCACAGGGCGTTGTTGCTGTTTTAACATTTGCTCGACACTACTACGCACGCCAGCAACACCAATTTGGCTGCCATCAAAAAATACTTGTTGAGAGTCGGTTATTGCTAAAAATATAACTTGCTGCTCAAGGCGACTGGCCGATACGGCTTGTGGTTTATCAACTTCAACGCCGCTTTCGCGTACAAATACGGTTGTAACAATAAAAAATATTAGCAATATAAATACCACATCAAGTAGCGGCGACATATCAATATGTTGCCCCGCTTCTTGCTCTAGCTTGTGCTTTAATCGTGATTGCATAGTGTTACCCTAACTGCTTACTTAACGTATGTAATTTAGGGTTACGCTGCGAATACGCTAAGTAAGCTTGCATTAACCATGCAGGAATAGCGCACACGAGGCCCAATTGAGTTGTTAGTAATGCATCACCAATGGCTGCACTCATTAACTCGTTTTGCCCCAGCGCCATTACTTTAAATGTATCGAGCAACCCAACAATAGTGCCTAATAAACCAAGTAGCGGAAGAGCGGCAGTTAAAATAGAGCTAACCTCTTGCCAGTAGCCTTTGCGCTGCGCTTGGTATTGTTTAAGGTGCAGTAAGTCATGAAAAATTAACTGGTATACAAATAAAGCGAGTAAAAGAATACACCAGCAAATTGGGTTACTAACGATTTTTTCAAACATTGTTTTCTCCTTTTTCTAGTTGACTAAGCTGTAATGCAAAGCCTTCTAGTTGGCTGTAGTACGCTTTTGCTTTACGTGATAGCAATGCATTTAATACCAGAGCGGGTATGGCAACGACTAAACCTAATTCAGTTGTTATAAGTGCTTGTGCAATACCGCCCGATACAACTTCTGGGTCGCCTGAGCCAAACAAGGTCATCATTTTAAATGTTTCGATCATGCCGCTAACAGTGCCTAATAACCCAAGTAGTGGGGCTACTGCAGCCGTAACGGCAATAGCGCCAATAAAGTTATCGAGTTTATGCTTATCGTGAATTAACTGATTAAATAATTGATCGTCTCTCACTTGCCCTTTTTCGCTTTGCAGCGTTAGGTTAAATAACTGCTGCTGCATCCCTGCAAATTCACTGCTATTTTCAGCTTTAAAAAATTGCTGTAATTGCATTTGAGAGTGCATTTTAATTTTACTTAAACGCAGTAGTTGCGCGGCTTTTAATAGCGCAATGGTTAGTGCAAAGCAGGCAAATAAAATAATAGGGATAGCCCATAAACCGCCTTTTTCTAGGTGTTCAAGCGGACTTTCTTGTTGGGCTTGGCTAGTCACTAAGTGCGTTAAACTAGGATCAAAAGTAAGTAATGTTGAGCCTACACCGTTTTGCTTTAAAGTATTATCGAGTGGGTTATCGTCACTTGTAGATTGTACTAACGCTACTTTTAATGCATTAGATTCATCATCCAAATTTAATAAACCCATAAGTTTAGGTGTTTGCGTACTAAGCCATGCAACAGGCCCGACTTGAAGGGTATTAGCTTGGCTTAATTCGCCATTACTTAGCACAACTGATTGCTTTTTAAACTGTGGATAAAGTGCCTGCTCTTGATTATTAATTTGCGATATAACGCGGCTTAATAACTCGTTTTGGTTATTAGTCGACTCGTTACTGCTCGCACTATTGCTGGTATTTTGGCGTACAAAACGGCTAAGTAAGTTTAATTGGTATTGCTGTTGCTGTTGCCAAGTGTCTAATCGGGTTTGTAACTGATCGAGGCTTAATGTGTTTTCGTCAGCTAGGCGGCGATTAACGGCTGCTTGTTCGCGTAATTTACTGAGCGATTGCTGCTTGGTAAAAATTTGCTTTGCAAGGGTAGCTTGCTCTTTTGAAATACTATTTTGAGTTTTATTTAGAGTACGTTGCGCTGTTTTAATATCACTTAAAATACTTTGTTTAGCATCATCACTGCTAGCTGCAAAAGAAACATTTGCACTTAAAAGTAAAACTGTGGCGCTAAATACTTTAATTATGCTGTTAGTAGCCATTATTTAGCCCCTTGCTGGTTTTTATTTACATAACTTAATATTGGGAGTGTTACCCAATCAGCAGCGCGCTTTTTTTGCTGTACCGCAATACCCAGTGCAACTTGCTCAGCATTAATGCTTGGGTCAAATTCCCACTGCCAACCTAAGTCACTTGGAAAACCAATACCTACGTAACTTAAATCTTCGCTTACAAACCATGCTTGTGCTGCACCTAAATAAAGCTGCTTTACCCACACTTCTTGCCCGTCAGGATGCTTAATAGCCATTTCGTGAATAGAAATACGTTGTTGAAAATCATTAAGTAGAGTCAGCATTTTTAGCGCTGTTTGTAATCTGTCAGTTGTACTGAGTTTTGAATCGCTTAAATCACCTGCATTTTTCCAACTGTTTAATAGTGGCGGAGGTAGCTGCACTTGTAATGAAAGTAATTGCCCAGAAATACGTGCTAGTTGATCATTTAATTGCTGTTGATCATTTTCAAGTTCTGATTGCTGAGTTACAAGCTGTTCGCGTTTTTGGGCAAGCTCACTGGTGCTTTTTTTTCTACGCTGATTAAGCTCGCTAAGTTGCTGCTGCTCGGCATTAAGAAGCGTTAAGGTTTGCTCCATACTGCTTTTTTGTTCAAGCCAATGAGTATTTAATTCTGTGTTTTGATTTTCTATTTGTAGCCATTTATTAACGAGTTGTTCTAGCTCATTAACAGTGTCGGCTTTTACTGCCATGGTGCTACAAAGCGCGATAACTACGCTAATTGGTTTAATTAAGCTTCGCATTACTTAACAACAATCCTGAAAGTTACGACAAGCAATTACAGGGACGTAATTACTGTTAATTTTTGAGTGTGTATACAATATAGGAATTCACATAACAATGCAATTGATAACAGTTATCGTTTACATTGCGTTGTTTGAGTGGTAGGATTTCGCCGAAATTAAATATGTACCTTAAATTAACAATAGTTAAGTGCTTAATAAAAACTACGGAGTAACCATGAGTAAGCCATCGAATAAAGTAAATACCTACGTGAAGCCAATTGCAGCGGTTGTTACAGCAACGCTTTCAACTTGGGCAAGTGCACAAGATGTTCAAGAGCTGGCTGTAGTAAAAGCACAAACGGTAACTGAGTCTAGCTATGTTGTTGAAAAATCAACGTCGCATAAATACACTCAACCGCTACTCGATACAGCTAAAACTGTAACGGTAATTAACCAAGCGGTAATGAAAGATAGAAACGTAGATAGTTTACGTGATGCTTTGCGTAATGTGTCTGGTATTTCTTTAGCAGCAGGTGAGGGTGGTTCACCTACTGGTGATAGCATGTCGATTCGTGGTTTTAGTGCTACAAATGATATTTTTGTAGATGGTATTCGTGATGTTGCAGGTTACACACGTGATATTTACAACATTGAAGCCGTTGAAGTTGCAAAAGGCCCAGGTTCAGCAGTTTCTGGTCGTGGCGCAACAGGTGGTAGTGTTAATTTAGAAAGTAAAAAGGCGAAGTTAGACAACTTTAACGACGTTTCGCTACGTTTAGGCACAGAAAACGATTACCGTGGTCGTTTTGATACTAACATTCAAGTAAACGACACAAGCGCACTACGTATAAACCTTCTTACTGATAAAGGTGATGTTGCAGGTCGTGACCATGTTGAAAACGAAACAAATGCTGTTGCGTTTGCATTTGCAACAGGGCTTGGTACAAACAGCCGTTTTGATTTAAACCTAGAGTATCAACGCCAAGACAATTTACCAGATTACGGCATTCCGTGGGTTTACAGTGATACGCCAGTAGCTGAACTTGCAGATAGCGCGCGCTCACCTTCTCCTGTCGATTTTGATAACTTTTACGGTAATATTTATCGTGATTACGAAGATATTGAAGCCTACTCAACAACAGCTCGTTATGAGTATGATTTTTCTCAAAATACTACGTTACGTGTTCAAGGTCGTTTAGGTAAAGTAAAACGTGAATCAGTAACAACTGCACCGCGTTACTTTTCTGTTACAACAGACACTGACATTACCTTTGCAGATGAAAAAACACGTGATACAGAAAATTCACTTGCTGCACTTCAAGTTGATTTAATTGGTAACTATGAATTTGCTGGCTTTACTCACGATGTTGTAGTGGGTGTTGAACTTGCAAATGAAACGTTTACACGCCATAACTTTGTTGCAACTACGCCTGATAACCTAATTGAAGATGGAATACGCAACGACTTATACAATCCTGATGCAACAATTGCATTTACGGGTGTGTACGGCCGTGACGGTACAAGCATTGAAGCTAAAGCTAAAAACCAAGCTATTTATGCATTTGATACAGTGACACTTAACAAGCAATGGGAAGTTACAGGCGGAATTCGCTTTGATAGCTTCACTACGGATTATCACAACGATTACAATGACCCAAGCGCTTTAATTTCTACAAGTGACGACTTATTTAGCTGGAATGCAGCTGTAGTTTATAAACCTACAGAAAACGGCAGTGTATATTTAGGCGCAGGTAATTCATTCAATCCATCAGCGGAAAGCCTAACGGTATCTACGCGTTCAAATGCAGCTGATTTAGACGCAGAAGAAAGCCGCAGTTATGAATTAGGAACTAAATGGAGCCTAATGGATGGTCGCCTGCAAACTAATGCTGCACTTTTCCGTACTGAAAAAACCAATGCCCGTACTGATGACCCATTTGCAGATAGCTCAAGTGACGAAATACTCGGTGGTGAACAGCGTGTACAAGGTTTAGAGCTTTCAGCAACTGGACTAATTACTAAAGAGTGGACTGTAATTGCTTCATACACTTACCAAGATAGCGAAGTAACTAAAGCATTAGGCGACGACGCAACTCAAATTGGTAACGAGCTTGCACGTACGCCTAAAAATAGCGCGAGTGTTTGGACTACGTACGATATGTCGGATAAATTATCGTTTGGTTTAGGTGCGCAATATGTAGGTGAGCGTTACAACGGGACTACGTCAACACGCTCTCGTGCGCCAGGTTATACTATTTTTGACCTGATGGTTGCGTATGACATATCAAAAGATTTGAGCCTGCAGTTTAATGGTGAAAACTTAGGTGATAAAGATTACGTTGATCAGTTAGGTGGTGGACACTTTGTACCAGGTGATGGTCGTAAGTTTAGCTTAACAGCGAGCTACTCTTTCTAAGAGTAAAATAAGTACGGCATAAAAGGGCAGAGTTAACTCTGCCCTTAATTATTTGATGAAAATGTGAGAGGGCGCACATGCTAGTTAAAATTCCAGAGCTACTAACGAAAGAAGAAGTGGCTTATTGTCATGAGGTTTTGCTTAAAGCGCAGTGGGCCGATGGCAGTATTACCGCAGGGCATCAATCAACCAAAGCAAAAAATAACTTACAGCTACCTGAAAATAGCCCTGAATGCCAAGAGCTCGGCGACATTATTATGGCAGCTCTTGCGCGTAGTAATTTGTTTATGTCGGCTGCACTTCCTGCAAAAATTTTTCCTCCGCTTTTTAACTGTTATCAAGGTGGTCAATCGTTTGGTGTGCATGTAGATAATGCGATTAGACAGGTGCCGGGTACGCCAGTAAAAATTCGTACAGATGTATCAATGACGTTATTTATTAATGACCCCGAAGACTATGAGGGCGGTGAACTTGTTATTGAAGACACTTATGGCTCACATAGCGTAAAGCTGCCAGCAGGCAGTATGGTGTTGTACCCTTCAACGAGTTTACATCGTGTAATGCCAGTAACGAGTGGGCGTAGATTAGCCTCATTTTTTTGGTTACAGAGCATGATTAACAGCGACGAAAAACGTGGTTTACTCTTTGATTTAGATATGTCGATTCAAAGTTTGCGCAGCAAGGTAGAAGATAGCCCAGAGATTATTCAATTGACGGGGGTTTATCATAACTTGCTAAGACAGTGGGCGCAGACATAACGAAGATACTCGTTATTAAATATTAAATATTGGATATTAGATATAAGTAATTAAAAGCTGCGCTCTTCGCGTGAGCAAGCTCTACGCCTACAGTCAAAACTTAACGCTGTGGTTAAATTACTTGTAGACGCCCAGCTTGCTGGCGTGACGCGCGAAGCTCGTAATTTCTAGGTTTTGGTCTCTTCTCATTTACTCCTCTTTTTCTTCTCTTTGTGCAATAAGATTTTAAGTGATTTATTCACAACGAGGCCAGGAGGACGCTGCGCTTTAGAGAAACCAAAATTAAGTAACAATCAGTTTTAAATATTAAAAGCTGCGCTTTTCGCGTGAGCAAGCGCTACGCCTACAGCCAAAACTTAACGCTGTGGTTAAATTACTTGTAGACGCGCAGCTTGCTGGCGTGACGAGCGAAGCTCGTAATTTCTATGTTTTCTGACTTGCCCTTTTTACTTAACCCTTATAACCGTTAGGGTTATTTGACTGCCAACGCCATGTATCTTGCATCATTTCATCAATACCGCGCACTGCTTCCCAGCCAAGTTCATTAAGTGCTTTTTCTGGCGCTGCATAACACGCTGCGATATCACCAGGGCGGCGAGGTGAAACCTGATAAGGCACAGCCTGATCGCTTGCTTTAATAAATGCATTAACCATTTGTAGTACAGAGTAACCGTTACCAGTACCTAGGTTATAAACTAATGCACCCGTGCTGCTGGCAATTTTATCAAGCGCTTTTAAATGACCAATAGCTAAATCTACAACGTGTATATAGTCGCGTACACCTGTGCCATCAACTGTGTCGTAGTCATCACCAAATACAGCGAGTTGTTTTAATTTCCCTACCGCTACTTGTGCGATAAATGGTAAAAGGTTGTTTGGAATACCATTAGGATCTTCACCAATTAAGCCCGACTCATGTGCACCCACTGGGTTAAAGTAACGCAAAATAGCAAACGCAAAGCGCTCATCTGATTTAGCGATATCTTGCAGCATCATCTCAACCATAAGCTTAGATGTGCCGTAAGGGTTGGTAGTACCGCCTACAGGGAAGTCTTCTTTAATTGGTAAGCTTGCAGGGTCGCCGTATACCGTGGCTGACGAGCTAAATACTAATTTAAATACACCAGCGTCGCGCATTGCATCAACAAGCGTAAGCGTACCTTGTACATTGTTTTGATAGTACTCAATGGGCTTTGCAACCGACTCGCCCACTGATTTTAAGCCCGCAAAATGTATAACACTATCAACTGTGTGTTTTGCAAATACTGAATCTAAAAAGAATTTATCGAGAATATCGCCTTGGTAAAAAGTGGCCTCTTTGCCTGTAATATTCTTTACGCGCGCAAGTGATTCTTGTGATGAGTTACTTAAATTATCAATAACAACAACATCGTTACCTTGCTGTAAAAGTTCTAAAACAGTGTGCGAGCCAATATAGCCAGCGCCACCGGTTACTAAAATAGTCATGAAAGCTCCGTGGGTACCTTTTATCAATTGAGTTAATTTCACCATAAATAGAGGTGATTTACATGCTTTATCTGTAATTTCTATAGTTTAAATAACATCTTTTTTTAATAACGGTAAATTAAGTACTTTTGATTACATTTTACTCAGTACAAGTAACACTTTATACGTAAGATTAAGTTATAGTTAATAAACAAGTGCTAAAATGAGTCTAGTAATAGCTAATGCTAGGTTTACTCCAATCTACACTTTTGTGATTGGTCTACCTCTTTGGAGAAAGATATGAATTTAGTTAAAAAAATAGCAACAACAATGTATATCGCATTACCTGCGCTTGCCCATGCTGGTGAGTCTGTTGTTAAATGGCATGACTTTAATGATTATCGTGATGTGCGAGCGTCAAACCAAACAAAGAGCTCATATCACAAAAGTGTGGCAGCAAGTTTCGAAAAGCATATGGCTAAACTAGCCGAGCAATTGCCAAAAGACTATAAATTAAACGTAGAGTTTACAGATTTAGATTTAGCAGGTGATGTGCGTTATGGTGGTATGGACGAAATTCGTGTAGTAAAACCAATTTATTTTCCACGCATTAAGTTAAATTATTCGTTAACCGATAACGACGGTACAGTGCTAAGTAAAGATACTGATGTGGAGCTTAAAGATATGGGCTTTATGGATAAAATTAAAATGGGCCGCGACGAATCATTTTATTACGAAAAGCGCTTATTAACAGAGTGGTTTGGTGAACAAATATTACCAAGTTTAGATTAACTGAAAATAAAAATGCCGCTAAATAGCGGCATTTTTATTTTTAAGCTTTACTTAAAAGTAGCTAACAACGTGAGCATTTGTTGTAACTTAATAACGGTTGTTTTCAGTTTTTCTTCTTCAAAACCATCGTTAGATAAGCTTTCAACATCAGCGGCTACGTCAAGTACGTAAGGCTTAAAACGTTTAGCTTCAAAGCTAAAGCCAGAATCGGCAGTAAATAAGGCTTTAAACTTACCGTGACCTTGCTGTTGAAGCTCGTCGAGTTTTTTGTCAGCATCAAGTGCCTGACGGTAAACAATTTTTAAGTTGGCATTGAGTTGTTCAATAATAGAATCCATGGTTTTCCTAAAGCTTTGCACTGCATTGCCGACATAATACTTGGATTACATTTAAAAGTCAGGTTTGTTATATGAATATATCAGGCACAAGTTTACCCGCTGTTTCTGGCTCAGGCCAAGGCAGTGAGCTTTACAGCGCTGCTTTATCTAAAAAGCAGCAGTTAGCAGATGGCGCGGCGGCTCTTGCACTTATTGAAGGTGCTGCACAATCGTCAAGTGCGCAAACACCGGCTAAATCGGTAACAGCATCATTGGGTAACAACGTAAATATATACGTTTAAATACTGTTTTAAATTAGCTTAAGATCGATAGGTGTTTTGCTTTTTTGACCACCGATTTCTCTTACTAATTTAGGCACTAAAAATCCAGGCAGAGCTTTTAATAGCTCTGCCATTATTTTTATAGCGTCTTCTTCGTTAATATCAAAGTGGCTGGCCCCTTCAACTTTATCGAGCAAATACAAATAATACGGTAATACGTCTGCGTCAAATAACGCTTCGCTTAAATTTATTTGCGCATCGAGCGTATCGTTCACATCTTTTAAAATTACAGCTTGGTTTAAAAGCGTTACGTTTGCTTGTTTAAGCTTTTGCATAGCTGCTTTAAAATCAGCGTCTATTTCGTTGGCGTGGTTTATGTGATTAATAAAAATAATTTTTAATGGCGATTTTGCTAATCTCTCACATAACTCATCGGTAACTCGCGCCGGTATAACTACTGGCAAACGGCTATGAATTCGCATTCGTTTTATTTGTGGTAATTGCTCAAGCTCATCCAAAAACCAGCTTATTGCATCGTCTTTGGCCATCAGTGGATCGCCACCACTTAAAATCACTTCGTTTATATTGCTATCTGATTTTATATAGCTCAGTGTTTCTAGCAGACTTTTTTTATTGAGTTGGTTTTCTTGATACGGAAAATGCCTTCTAAAGCAGTAACGACAATTTACAGCACAGCCGGTTTTAAACATCACTAAAACACGCGATTTGTACTTATGTAAAAGGCCTGGTTGGTCGTTATCTTGCTCAAGTAGGGGATCTTTATTAAAACCCGATTTAGTCAAAAATTCTTGATGGCGTGGCATAACTTGTAGCAAAAGAGGATCGTTTGGATCGCCTTTGCGTATTTTTTTTATAAAAGGGATAGGCACACGTACCGGAAATAAACTACGGGCTTTTAGGTCGTTTTCATGGACTTGGCTCGATAAACCGACCATTTCAAGCAAGGTTTTTGGGCAGGTAACTACATTTGCTAATTCTTTTTGCCAGTTTTTATGCAAATTTGCTTCATTTCTTTGTATCATTGGCATGTAGATTACTCGAAAAAATATAAATAGAGGAAACGATGGCGAATTATAGCACCAACGAGTTCAAGGGCGGCCTAAAAATTATGATGGACGGCGAGCCTTGCAGTATCTTAGAAAATGAAATGGTAAAACCTGGTAAAGGCCAGGCGTTTAACCGTGTTCGTATCCGTAAACTTATCTCTGGTAAGGTGCTTGAAAAAACCTTTAAATCGGGTGAATCAGTTGAAGGTGCTGATGTAATGGATACTGATTTAGCGTATCTATACACAGACGGCGAATTTTGGCATTTCATGAACAACGAAACATTTGAGCAAATTGCTGCTGACGAAAAAGCACTAGGCGATTCAGTAAAATGGTTAGTTGAAAATGATTTATGCACAATTACATTATGGAACGGCAGCCCTATTGCTGTTACACCACCTAACTTTGTTGAGCTTGAGATCACTGAAACAGATCCTGGCCTTAAAGGCGATACAGCGGGTACTGGTGGTAAACCAGCAACGCTTAGCACAGGCGCTGTGGTACGAGTTCCATTATTCGTACAAATTGGCGAAGTAATTAAAGTAGACACTCGTAACGGTGAATACGTAAGCCGTGTTAAGTAAGCTTTAACATTGTTTATAAAATCCCAGCTTACGCTGGGATTTTTTTTGGAGAAAATATGTCAGCAGATCTTTGGGCCCCAAGCGCAAGCATTGAAACACTAAAACAACGCGCAGCGATATTACGTAGCATCCGTGAGTTTTTTTATGTACGTAACGTTTTAGAAGTAGAAACGCCAAGCTTAAGTGCTGCCAGTGTAACTGATGTGCACTTAGCCAGTTTTAATACCACATTTGTAGGCCCAGGGCATGCTGGTGGGCTTCCTCTATTTTTACAAACATCTCCAGAGTTTGCCATGAAACGCTTGTTAGCAGCAGGCTCAGGCGCTATTTTTCAGCTTTGTAAAGCATTTAGAAATGAAGAAGCGGGTAGCCATCATAATCCTGAATTTACTATGCTGGAATGGTATCGCCCAGGCTTTGATGAATTTGCACTTATGGATGAAATGGATGAGCTAATGCAGCTTGTTTTAGGCGTCGAGCCTGCAACTAGACTTACCTATCAGCAAGCATTTGAAAAAGCACTCGGCCTTGACCCATTAACAGCAAATATAGAGCAATTAAAGCAGCTTGCTTGTGAGCAGGGGTTTGCTGATATAGCCCAAAATGAAACGCATAAAGATACCTTACTACAATTATTATTTTGTATGAAAGTGGAGCCTACAATAGGACAAGATAAACCGTGTTTTGTTTATCATTTTCCAGCTTCTCAAGCGGCACTTGCACAAATTTGTGAACATGATGCACGCGTAGCTGGGCGCTTTGAGCTTTATTACAAAAATATGGAATTGGCTAACGGCTTTAACGAACTCACAAATGCTAGTGAGCAAGCTAAACGTTTTAATGAAGATAACACATACCGCGCTAACAACGGTTTAAAGCAAGTACCAATGGATACGCGTTTAATTAAAGCGCTGGAGCATGGATTACCACAATGCGCAGGGGTTGCTTTGGGGATTGATAGGCTGGTAATGCTCGCAACAAATAAAGAAAAAATTAAAGACGTAATAGCGTTTGATGTGCAAAGAGCGTGATGCTTGGCCTGTAGGCGCACAGCTTGCTGGCGCGTTAAAGCGAAGCTTTAAAAAAGTTGTTCGATTATATGCCGGTTATGCTTAGTTTAAAGTAATTAGAAGCAGCGCTTCTCACGTGAGCAAGCTCGACGTCTTGTATCTCTCATTGATATGCAAAGAGCGTGATGCTTGACCTGTAGGCGTGCAGCTTGCTGACGCGTTAAAGCGAAGCTTTAAGCTCTTTTTATTTGGTTAGTTTAAAGTAATTAGAAGCTTCGCT
The DNA here is from genome assembly GCF_015864365.1 of Pseudoalteromonas sp. SWXJ133. Classification (NCBI taxonomy): domain Bacteria; kingdom Pseudomonadati; phylum Pseudomonadota; class Gammaproteobacteria; order Alteromonadales; family Pseudoalteromonadaceae; genus Pseudoalteromonas; species Pseudoalteromonas sp. SWXJ133. The sequence continues at coordinate 150,505 of NZ_JADYXJ010000003.1, read as the reverse complement.
TCTCACGTGAGCAAGCTCTACGTCCACAACACATTTTATTATTATTTATGTCTGATATGCAAAGAGCGTAATGCTTGGCTTGTAGGCGTAGCTGGAATACCTGTAGGTGCGAATTTATTTCGCGCTCATGTAATTTAACTTTATAAAAAGTGAGGTATAAAACCTCACTTACAAATAAAAACACCGCGTTTAATTTAAACGCGGTGTTTTTATTTGCTTGCAGAAAGCTTTCATTTGAAAGCCAACGGCTGTGCTTTACAGATTAAGTGTAAACGTAACACCTGCAACACGAGGCTCACCTAATTGTGTGTAGGTATGCGTTGCGTAACCATCTTGTGGATCGTTACCAAACTCAAAACCACGTGTAGGGACTGTCTCGTCAAACACGTTACGAGCCCATGCGCGAACTGCCCACATGTCTGCTTCGTAGCCAAAGCTTAAGTTAACTAAGTTGCTGCTTGGTGCCTGTGAGTTATGACTATCTGAGAAGTAGTAGTCGTCCTTACCTTCAACACCAATCATACCGTAAAGCTCACTTGTAAAGTTATAGCGAGCAGTAAACGCATACTGGTATTTAGGTGACTGTGCTTGCTCACGACCGTCTTGGTTTAAGCCAGACTGCGTTACAAAGTCATCTATTTCAGTGTTTAAGTAACCAGCACTACCCGTTAAAAATAGATTATCAGTTAGTTGGTAACTACCTTCAACTTCTAATCCGTAGTTGCTACCAGAACTTGCGTTATCAACATAACCGGTAAATTGCTGACCTTCTACTTGCCATGCTTTTAACTGAATATCGTCGCGGTGCATGTAAAATGCAGCTAAGCGAAGCGTAAATTTGTCATCAAGCGATGAGCCTTTAACACCAAACTCGCCACTCCATAAATATTCAGGGTCGAAACTGGTGTGTTGCTGGAAAAAATCAGCGCTTAGGTTTAAGCCTTCATCTTTGGCTTTAGCAAGCGCTTCGGAGTTAATACCGCCAGCTTTGTAGCCACGCGTAATGCTGGTGTAGATCATAGTGCGATCAATCACTTGATATTCAAGTGCTATTTTACCGCCAACCATTACGTCGTCGGTGTCTTGTATAAAGCCATTGCTATCGGTGTAGTCGCCTTGGTATTGCTCTACACGTAAACCTGTAATTAATGTTGTTTTAGGGCCAATTGGAGTCGCTACTTGACCATATACTGCAACGTTACTCGTTTCGTAAGTTGAAGAAAACGGGCTTGCTAACCATGTGTATTGGCGCTCTAAATCAACGTCACGGTTTTGGTAATAAATACCCGCAACCCAGTTACCTGTTTTAGAATTAAATTGTAAATCTACAGATTGGTCATCGCGATCGCGGCTGTAAAGATCGGTTGAGCTGTATCCATCAGGATGTAAGCCAGCAGCACATAACTTTGGCTCACTTGTATCGTTACATACCCAGTCTTCGTCAAAGCTGTAAAGTAATTCGGTATCAATAGCCGATAGGTTTAGATTTAAATCAAAAGCGTCAAAACCGGTGTAGGTATTAGCGAGACCAATTGCGTAGCTTTCTTGATTATCTTGGCCTGGTTCATCGGCAACACTATTGCGGCTGTTATCGAGTGTGAACGCATCGTAACCATTGTTTATGTCAATATAGTGAAGGTTTAACTCAGTATTTAAATGCTTTGTAAGCTGACTGTTTATTTTAAAGCGGGCTACTTGTTCGTCTTGATTTTGTGTTTCGTCATTTAAGTACAAGTTATCTACGTAACCGTCTGACTTTCTGCGAAAGTAGCTAACGCGTGCGCTAGTGTCATCTGTTAAACCAGTGCTTGCTGCAATACCTGCTTCGCGGGTGTTGTACGTGCCAGCACCTACTTGTAATTTTAAACTTGGATCGCTTGTGGCTTTAGCTGAACCCATTTGGATCATACCGGCCATACCGTCTGCGCCAAAGCGTGTACCTTGTGGGCCACGATAAATTTCTACTTGGTCTATATCAAATAATAATGAGCTGCCACCAAGACCAGAATAGTTAATACCATCAATAACTAAGCCTACAGATGGATTAATAGGGTCTACAAATTGTGAGCGAAGTCCCACGCCACGAATTTGGATGTAACGACCACGCGACGCACCAGATGCAAAATTTACATTGGCGGCACTGCCTAACATTTCGTTTAAGTAACTTGCACCACGTTGATTAATTTCATCTTCGCTGAATAAGCTCGCACTCGCGCTTAAAGTTTGAATGCTTTCGCGCTGAAAATCGCCTGTTACAACAATTCTTTCTAGGTCGCTATCATCAGCGTTAGCTGCAATTGGTGCACCAAGCAGCGGTAAAAGTGCGGCAGTAATTAAAGACAAACGTAAGTTCATTGGGTTACTTAACTCCATTTTAGGGACTCGTATGGTAGCAATTATTTAAACACATGTGCTATAAACGCGGCAATTATACGTTAAATAATCAGGATTACTAATATGACCTTTAAAGTTGACTTCAAAGTACGTGATTACGAATGTGACTTACAAGGTATCGTAAATAACAGTGTTTATTTTAATTATTTAGAGCATGCTCGCCATGAATTTTTGTACGCACACGGTATTGATTTTGCTCAATTAGCGAAAGATAAAATTAACCTAGTCGTGATGCGCAGCGAAATGGACTATAAACATTCACTATTACCAGGTGATGAATTTTATGTGGCTGTGGAGCCGCAGCGTATTAGTCGTTTAAAATTTGCGTTTAAGCAAACGGTTATACGTAAAAGGGATGAAAAAGTAATGCTCAATGCACTGGTTATAGGAACGTCTATTAATGAAAAAGGTAGGCCGTTTTTACCAGAGCAAATAGATAACGTATTCAAAACTACAACTTAGTACTTAATCGCATAACTTTTGAACTATCATAGAACAAAAATTTACATTTAAAACATGCATTTTTAACGGATAAAGGGCATAAATATTGTTACAATTACATTAATTAGACAATTAGTTAGTAGTAGTATGAAATTAGCAGCAATACCGATGCTTATAGTCGGTTTATGTGTTGGTTGCGCATCAACAGGGACGGTTACCAGTGAGCAGCTTAAATACACCCAATGGCAATTATCACGTGTTGATGGTTTAGCAATTCCACCTTCGTTTAACGCATCAATGAGCTTTATTGAAGCGCTGCAAGTAAACGGCTTTGCTGGCTGTAACAAATTTTTTGGTGAAGGCTCGCTTGAAGAAAGTAACCTTACCATCAGTAAATTAGGAATGACGCGCAAGTCGTGCGGCGAAGACCTTGATGAGTTTGAGCAGCAGTTATTACAAGCCTTAAAGCAAGGTGCCGAGCTTAAAATGCAAGACCAGCAATTAGTCATGCAAGGCGAGCAAACATTTGTGTTTATCCCTAAATAATTTTAAGTTTTTGAAAAACAGCCCCTTGCGGGCAGTTTTTAACTGACGTACACTCAGCGGAGATTTGATGGATAACACCTTCAAATTAACGAACAGAATTTATATATCAATACTTGTCGGAGTGCCAAAGCTAAGTAATTAGTTTTTGGCTGAGATCGCGAAAGCGGGATCCGTGAACCTGATCAGGTTAATACCTGCGTAGGGAACAAGCTGCCTAAAATGGGACGCTTGTGCGTCTTTTTTTATGCGCACAATAAAGTGATTTATTTTTTAGGCTGCAAAGTAGCATGTACGCTACTTTACGATCTTTCTCTATTCCTCGGAATATCTGACAAGACAACCCTTAAGCAATGAGGCAAGTCATGTCAAATACTACAAATAAAGCGTCACGCCGAGAAACTCGTGCTGCCGCGTCTGAATATATTTATAACTTAACGGGTCAACCGTTCCCAAACTCTCATAAAGTATACGTTGAAGGTACTCAACCTGGTGTGCGTGTTGGTATGCGTGAAATCACATTAAGTGATACGTTTATTGGTGGCACAGATGAAAACCCTGTTTATGAGTCAAACGATCCGCTACGTGTTTACGATACGTCGGGTCCGTATACCGATCCTAATTTTGAACTAGATGTACGCAAAGGTTTACCAAAATTTCGTGAGCAGTGGATTGAAAGTCGTGGTGACACCGAAGTTCTTGAATCTGTTACGTCGCAGTTTTCGCAGCAACGCATGGCAGACGAAGGGTTGGATCATATTCGCTTTGATCACCTACCAAAAATTCGCCGTGGTAAAACAGGTAAAAACGTAACGCAAATGCACTACGCACGCCAAGGGATTATTACTCCTGAAATGGAATACGTAGCCGTTCGCGAAAATATGGGACGTGCAGAAATTCGTAAAGAATTACTAGCCGCGCAGCATAAAGGCGAGTCGTTTGGCGCGAGTATTCCTGAATTTATTACCCCAGAATTTGTACGCGATGAAATAGCCCGTGGTCGCGCTATTTTACCAAATAATATAAATCATCCAGAAACAGAACCTATGATTGTAGGGCGTAACTTTTTAGTAAAAGTTAACGCCAATATTGGTAACTCATCGGTTAGCTCATCGATTGAAGAAGAAGTAGAAAAAATGGTGTGGTCTACCCGCTGGGGCGCAGACACCGTGATGGACTTATCAACGGGACGTTACATTCACGAAACGCGTGAATGGGTTGTACGTAACTCGCCTGTACCTATTGGCACAGTACCGATTTATCAAGCACTTGAAAAAGTAAATGGTGTGGCTGAGGATTTAACGTGGGAAATTTTCCGCGATACGCTTATTGAACAAGCCGAGCAGGGTGTTGATTACTTTACTATTCATGCCGGTGTACTGCTTCGTTACGTACCAATGACCGCTAAACGTGTAACCGGTATTGTGTCGCGTGGTGGCTCAATTATGGCTAAATGGTGTTTAGCGCATCATAAAGAAAACTTTTTATACACACACTTTGAAGACATTTGCGAAATTTTAAAACAATACGATGTGTGTTTTTCACTCGGTGATGGACTTCGCCCAGGCTCTATTGCTGATGCCAACGATGAAGCACAGTTTAGTGAGCTTCGCACATTAGGTGAACTGACTAAAATTGCGTGGAAGCACGACGTTCAAGTATTTATTGAAGGCCCTGGACATGTGCCAATGCACATGATTAAAGCCAATATGGACGAGCAATTAAAACATTGCGACGAAGCGCCATTTTATACTTTAGGCCCGTTAACGACCGATATTGCACCAGGGTATGACCATATTACTTCTGGTATTGGTGCCGCTCAAATAGCATGGTACGGCTGTGCAATGCTTTGCTATGTAACACCTAAAGAGCATTTAGGTCTGCCAAATAAAGAAGATGTTAAAGAAGGCTTAATTACCTATAAAATAGCTGCACATGCCGCCGATCTAGCAAAAGGGCACCCAGGCGCGCAAGAGCGTGACAACGCCTTGTCTAAAGCGCGCTTTGAGTTTAGATGGTACGACCAATTTAATATTGGTTTAGATCCAGACCGAGCTCGCGAATACCACGACGAAACCCTTCCGCAAGAATCAGGCAAAGTTGCTCACTTTTGCTCTATGTGTGGTCCTAAATTTTGTTCGATGAAAATTAGCCAAGAGGTACGCGATTACGCTAAAGATCTAGAATCACGCGGTATTGATCCAAACAACGCTGGCGACGCTATTGAAATAAAAATGATTGATGTAGAAGCCGAAATGAAAGCTAAGTCAGCTGAGTTTAAGCAAACAGGCTCAGAGATTTACCACAAAGCGGTATAAAGTAATTATCGCTAAAAGTTAGATGCAGACGTAGGTGAGGTTTTATACCTCGCTTCTTTAAAAATTGAAGAAGTGCGAGTGAATTCGCACCTACTAATAACTGCTTTGGAGGTTTTTATGTCTTATAACATTGCGGTGGTTGGGTTTGGTTTAGCGGGCAGGTTAGCTGCCCTTACGCTGAGTAAACAGCACCATGTCACTGTTTTTGAAGCAGATGACGAGCATACTCAAAATAGCGCAGGTAAAGTGGCAGCAGCAATGCTTGCCCCGCTTGCAGAGTCAGTATTGTGCGAGGCTGATTTAGCTTTAATGGGTCTTGATTCAATGAAGCGTTGGCCGGGCATTATTGCGGAGCTTGAAAGTGAAGTTTTCTTTCAGCAGCAAGGCACTTTGATCATTGCGCACCAGCAGGACAAAGGCGATTTACAAAGCTTTGCACAGCGTATAAAACCGCTAGCTGATCACACTGCCGAGCATATAAATGCTCAACAAATTGCAATGCTTGAACCTGAACTTGCAGGGCGTTTTAACCAAGGTCTATTTTTACCCTGCGAGGGGCAAATAGATAACCAAGCATTTTATAAAGCCAGCTTTGCACAGCTCAACAAACGCAAAGTAAAGTTTGTATTTAATCAGCGCGTAACCATTGGCGACAACAAAATAAACAATCGACCATTCGATTATATTATTGATTGCCGTGGGCTTGGTGCTAAAAATACTCAAGATGATAAACCGCTTAGAGGTGTGCGCGGCGAAGTAGCAAGGTTATACGCACCAGAGGTAAGTTTAATCAGGCCCGTGCGTTTAATGCACCCGCGTTATCCAATTTATATAGCGCCTAAACCTAACAGTGAATATGTAATTGGTGCGACTGAAATCGAATCGCAAGACAGCGGCGCGGCAACAGTGCGCTCAACTCTTGAGTTACTTTCAGCAGCTTATACCGTACACAGCGGGTTTGCCGAAGCACGGCTACTTAGTATTCAAACCGGATTACGCCCCGCATTTAGCGATAATCGCCCAGAAGTATCACAAGTTGGCAATGTAATTAGTATTAACGGCTTGTATCGCCATGGTTATATGTTGGCGCCGGCATTAGTGGCGCAAGCAGTTTCACGAATAGAATGAGAAAAAATGAACATTACAATTAATGGCGAGCTACTTAATGTTAATAGCAAAGCACTCGTTGAGGTACTTCAGCATTTTGGTGCAGTCGCGCCTTTTGCTGTGGCTGTTAATGGCGAATTTATTGCGCAAAGTCAGCACGGTAACTATGTACTTAATGAAGGCGACAGTGTTGAGTTGCTGTCACCCATTCAAGGCGGATAAAGCTCATGCAAACTAAAGACTGTTTAACTATTTATGGAGAGCAAATAAAGAGTCGTTTATTAATAGGCTCTGCGCTTTATCCGTCGCCCGACATTATGACCCAATCGATAGTCGCCTCTGGGGCTGAAATTGTAACCGTCTCGCTTAGGCGCCAACAAAGTGCAGCAGCCGGTGATGGCTTTTGGCAGTTAATAAAAAATACCGGTTTAAAAATACTCCCTAATACCGCAGGGTGCCACAGTGTTAAAGAAGCGATAACGCTTGCAAAAATGTGCCGAGAGGTATTTTCTACCGATTGGATAAAGTTAGAACTGATTGGCGATGATTACAATTTACAACCAGACCCTTTTGCGCTACTTGAAGCGACAAAAATATTGATTGATGATGGCTTTAAAGTATTGCCTTATTGCACCGATGACTTAGTACTTTGCCAGCGTTTAAATGAGCTAGGGTGTGAGGTGCTTATGCCATGGGGGGCACCAATAGGCACCGGTAAGGGATTGTTAAATAGCTATAATTTAAAAACTATTCGAGAGCGCTTACCCGATACCACATTAATAGTAGATGCCGGTTTAGGTTTGCCATCGCATGCATGCCAAGCACTCGAAATGGGGTATGATGCGGTATTATTAAATTCAGCCATTGCAGGGGCGGGTTGCCCAATTACTATGAGCCGTGCATTTAAAGCTTCAGTAGAAGCAGGGCGCTTTGCATACAAAGCAAAAGCGATGCCGGAAAAAGACGTTGCAGCCCCATCAACCCCAACAATGGGTATGCCATTTTGGCATCAGCAGTGAAGGAAAGAATATGAATAACGTAGTGTGGACAATTGCCGGATCTGATTCTGGCGGCGGTGCCGGTATTCAAGCTGATATAAAAGCAATGCAAAGTTTTGATGTACATGGCTGCACGGCAATTACGGCGCTTACTGCACAAAATAGTTTAGGTGTAGAGGCTATTAATGCAGTGTCTACCGATATTATTGAATCGCAGTTACTAGCGCTTGAAAAAGACATGAAAGCCAAAGTGATAAAAATTGGCATGTTAGCCAATGTGCAGCAAATTCAGTTGATCAGCGAACATATAAGTCACTATAAAGCTAAGTGGCCTGTGCCTCCCGTTATTGTATATGACCCTGTCGCTATTGCCTCAAGCGGTGACTTACTAACAGAAGAGGACACCGTCAGCGCAATAAAAGAATGTTTACTGCCGCTGGTGGATGTAATAACCCCAAACACCCACGAAACACAGTTATTAACCGGTGTGTATTTAATTGGCCCAGCTGCAATAAAAGAAGCGGCTAATAAGCTATTAAGTTGGGGTGCAAAAGCCGTTGTTATTAAAGGCGGACATTGGGATTACCCAAGTGGCTACTGCATTGATTATTGTATTGATAGTAATACGCAAAATGGTGAAGAATACTGGTTAGGAAATCAAAAAATACAAACACCACATAACCACGGCACCGGGTGTAGCATGGCTTCGGTAATTGCTGCGTGTTTAGCTAAAGACTACCCATTAAAAGATGCCTTTATTTTAGCTAAGGCATATATAAACCAAGGGCTAAAACAGTCTATTCGATACGGCGAGGGGATTGGACCGGTTGCTCAGACCTCGTTTCCCACTAATTTAGCTGACTACCCACAAGTAATTGAGCCAGGCAGCTGGCTGGGTGATGAACTAGATTTTGATGTGCCGCTTGATTTTAATATGGCGGCAGATTTTGCGGCTTGTGAAAGTAAATCGCTGGGCTTATATGCGGTTGTTGATAGCACCGATTGGTTAGAAAAGTGCTTACAACAAGGCATTAAAACAGCGCAGTTACGCGTTAAAAATAAAACGCAAGACGAGCTTGATGCGCTCATTAAGCAAGCTGTTGAGCTGGGCAAGCAATACAACGCACAGGTATTTATAAACGACTACTGGCAGTTAGCTATTAAGCACGGTGCATATGGCGTGCATTTAGGACAAGAGGATTTAGAGATTGCTAATTTGGCAGCAATTAAAGACGCTGGGTTAAGGCTTGGGCTTTCTACTCATGGTTTTTATGAAATGCTGCGTGCGCATAATTATCGCCCTAGTTACATGGCATTTGGTGCTATTTACCCAACCACAACAAAAGACATGACAGGTCAAATACAAGGCCTTGAAAAGCTCATTAAATTTGTACCACTTATGCAAAGCTACCCAACGGTAGCAATAGGTGGTATTGATTTAAGCTGTGCTGAGCAGGTAGCGAAAACTGGCGTGGGCAGTGTTGCTGTAGTGCGTGCTATTACCGAAGCTGATAATTACGTAGAGGCTATAAGTGCTCTGCTAGTAGCCATAAGCAGTGCCAATTAATACTAACAAGGGTAATACTAACAAGGCTGATAAACGTGAATGAGCTAAGCGAAAAAGAAACCCTTCGTTATAGCCGCCATTTATTGCTTGAAAAAGTTGGGCTTGAAGGGCAGTTAACGCTTAAATCCTCAACGGTTGCAGTTGTGGGTGCTGGCGGGTTGGGTAGCCCAGCACTTTTGTATTTAGCTGCGGCGGGCATTGGAACGCTTATTTTAATTGACGATGACGAAGTTGAGCTTTCAAATTTACAGCGCCAAGTGCTTTATAAAATAAACCACTTAGGGCAAAACAAGGTCGTTGCAGCGGGTAAAGTATTAGCGAGTCTTAATAATCAAATAGACATAGTAACGCATTGCCAAAAGTTAGATGAGAATAATGCAGTTAACATGCTAAAAGGTGCTGACATCGTACTTGATTGCTCTGATAACTTTAGCACTCGCTATAGCGTTAATCGTTATTGTATTGCTAATAAAACACCGTTAATTTCGGGTGCTGCATTGGCAACCAAAGGGCAGTTAATGGGCTTTGATTTTAGGCAAAGTGATAGCCCATGTTATGGCTGTGTTTTTCCACAAAGCGAAGCTACACCCGTTATCAATTGCAGTAACGCAGGAGTGATTAGCCCGCTACTTGGTGTAATAGGCTCTATGCAGGCGCAACTTACGCTCAACTTATTACTAGGTCATTTAAGTGGCAGTGTATTTATAACGTTTGATGCGCTTACTTTAAAGCAGCAGCACTTTAAAGTGATTAAAGATTCAGAGTGTAAAGAGTGTGGAAAATAGGTTTGAAAGGAGCCTGTTCCTATTATTACATATGGCGTTAACAAACTAAAAGCTGCGCTTTTCGCGTGAGCAAGCTTCACGCCTACAGTACATCAAAACTCTTACACCAAGCTTGTATACGCACAGCTTGCTGGCGTGACGAGCAAAACTCGTAATTATTATGTTTTGGTGTCTTCTCATTTACATCTCCTTTGCTTCTCTTTGTGCAATAAGATCTTAAGTGATTTATTCACAAAGAGGTTAAGAGGGCGCTGCCCTTTTCGCGTAAGCAGGCTTTGCGCCTACAAAAATAAAAAACCGCGTTTAAATGACGCGGTTTTTTTATTTCTAATTAACGATTTATTTTAATCGTTAATTTTTGCAAACGCAGTACCTAAGCGAGTAACCACTTCTGGTAGTTGATCTTCCAGTATTTCAGCTTTATCAGCACCCCATGCTAGTACCACAGTAGAGCCTAATTTAAAGCGACCCATCTCTTCACCCTTTTTAAGCGTGATAGCGTTATCGCCAGTGGTTGGGTAATTCCAACTAAATACATCGCTACCTGCTGGTGGCGTGACAGTACCTGCCCAAATAGTTTCTATACTGGCTACAATTGTTGCACCAACAAGTACCATAGCAAGCGGACCAATCTCAGTTTCAAAAATTGCTACTACCCGTTCGTTACGTGCAAACAAGTTAGGCACGTTTTGCGCTGTAAGTGGGTTTACTGAAAATAAATCACCTGGCACGTAAATCATTTTGCTTAGTGTGCCATCTATAGGCATATGAATACGGTGGTAATCTTTAGGCGCTAAATAAATAGTGGCAAACTTACCGCCTAAAAATGGTGTTGTATCATCTTGTGAGCCGCCTAGTAGCGCTTGTAAGCTGTAATCGTGACCTTTAGCTTGTATTAGCTGTCCGTCAACAATATCACCTAGCTGGCTGATTGCGCCATCCACTGGATGAATGATGATATCGCTACCATCTACCATTGGGCGCATGCCTTCTTTTAGAGGGCGAGTAAAAAATTCATTAAAGCTTTTATAATGAGCCGGATCTGGGTATTGGGCTTCGCTCATATCTACTTTGTATTGCTTAATAAATAGTTTAATTAATGTGGTTGTTAAAGCACCCGCTTTTGCAGCAGCTAATTTGCCGACTACGCGTGAAATAAAATGTTTTGGCATTGCGTACTGCATTGCGATTTTAAATTTGTCTAAACTCACAGTATTTTTCCTAAATTATACGCGAGGCGCACGGGCGCCTGCACGGCCATCGGCCATTGTTTCTAAAATTCGGTGGTAGCTGTCAAAGCGCAATTGAGAAATTCTTCCATCGGCTACTGCTTCTTTAACGATGCAACCCGGATCGTTTAAATGTTTACAGTCTCTAAAGCGGCACCCGCCTATAAATTCTCTAAATTCTTTAAAACACCACGTTACACGCTCAACATCTAAATGCCACAAACCAAACTCACGAATACCTGGCGAGTCAATTAGGTTACCGCCACTTGGCAAATGGTGAAGGCGTGAAACAGTTGTTGTGTGCTGGCCTAAGCCGCTGTTTTCAGATACTTCTTTAGTTAATATTTCAGCGTTAGGCAATACAGTATTAACGAGGGTTGATTTGCCCACACCACTTTGGCCAACAAAAATATTATTTTTATCAACAAGTACTTCTTTTAATTTATCAATACCATCGCCTGATATATTACTAACAAGGAGTACTTGGTAATCAAGTTTACGATAGATATCGAGAACTTTTTGTATTTCGTTAAGGCCTGCTTCGTCAATTAAATCGGTTTTATTGAGCACTAAAATTGGCTCAATGCCCATATCTTCACAGGCTATTAAATAACGGTCGATAATACTAGGGGTAAACTCGGGTAATACAGCCGATACCATGAGTATTTGGTCAATGTTGGCTGCAATAACTTTAACACCGTCGTAAAAGTCAGGGCGGGTAAGTTGCGAACGACGCTCTTGCGTGGCTTCAATTACACCGGCTAAATCACCTTCACTTACTTTGGCACGGCGAAACAATACTTCATCACCACATACTAAATTAGACACAGTACGGCGTATATTACAGCGAAGTACATCGCCATTTTCAGTTTCGACATCGGCGTGTTGGCCAAAACGACTGATCACAATTGCGCTCTCGACCTGACCTAAGTTATCGGTTTGCCATTCTTGCGCCCCTTTCTTAGCCGGTCTTGAGTCTGCGCTATTAATGCGCTTTTGGTGATTGGCCTTGATCTGACGCGATTGGCCTTTACTTAATTTTTTTTGTTTTGCCACTGGAGGCCTATAACCTTAGTTAAATGTCGCTTTTCCTAAAAAAAGCTTTAGCTCGACGGTTGATGCTAATATGATATATCGAAATGCGTTGGATCTAAAGGAAAGCACCGCTTAGGTAATTATGACTATTAATAAATCAAATTTAATTTGGCTCGATCTTGAAATGACAGGGCTCGAACCAGAGACCGATAAAATACTCGAAATTGCGACGGTTGTCACTGACGCAGACCTGAATATATTAGCCGAAGGGCCAACTATAGCTATTCATCAAAGTGATAAATTACTAAATGGCATGGACGAGTGGTGTACTACTCAACATGGTAAGTCGGGTTTAACAGCACGCTGCAAAGCAAGTACCTTTGATGAGGCCTATGCTGTAGAGCAAACTTTAGCGTTTTTAAAGCAGTGGGTACCAGCAGGCACTTCGCCAATGTGTGGTAATTCAATTGGTCAAGACCGCCGCTTTATGAATAAATATATGCGCGAGCTTGAAGACTTCTTTCATTACAGAAATCTTGATGTGAGTACTATTAAAGAATTAGCACGTCGCTGGAAACCAGAAGTGCTTGCAAAAGTGAACAAAAAAGGCTCACACCTTGCTTTGGATGACATTAAAGATTCGATTATGGAATTAAAAGTCTATAGAGAAAATTTCTTTAATTTGTAAAAAACACTTGCAAACAGACTGTATTATTGTAGAATCCTGCCCCGCTCAAGACGATAACCCACGCGGGGTTAGTGTGTTTGAGTGATTGAATTACCATCAATAAATGCGGTACTAGCTCAGTTGCTAGAATGTTGAACGCGATCTGTCGCGCACCAACGTAAAATAACTGAAGAAGTGAAAATGCGGTACTAGCTCAGTTGGTAGAGCGCGACCTTGCCAAGGTCGAGGTCACGAGTTCGAGCCTCGTGTACCGCTCCAATTTCTAACCAAAAGAAATTGTAGTGTTGAATGAAAGTATAATGCGGTACTAGCTCAGTTGCTAGAATGTTGAACGCGACCTGTCGCGCACCAGCGTAAAATAACTGAAGAAGTGAAAATGCGGTACTAGCTCAGTTGCTAGAATGTTGAACGCGACCCGTCG